>CAZMPR010000155.1:0-4246 GCA_964568265.1 uncultured Clostridiaceae bacterium
TCGTTTCTTTTCATTTACTTAGAAATTATCTCTTGACATATTACCAGATTGCTTTATCTTCATCTGTATCATCTTTATGGTAAATAAAATCTCTTAATTCCTGCCCATCTGCGCTTAAGGTGATAAAGTTCCATCCTTTATATTTTTCCATGCCTGCAATTAACTCAGTTTTCTTCGGATTATTTTTCAAAAACGCATTATTTATCTCTAAAAAACTGCCATCATAATCAGAGAAAATATCTTCTTTAAAAACAGAGTCAATATCCTTATGGACAAAAATTGCAGTTGCTTCCCTGATTACAGTTGTCAACCGATCCGAAGCTACTTTTATTTGACCCTTTAAGGCATAATTATCACTGGCCAGCGTTATTGGTATACTATTAATCGTAAACATAGAAAATGCAATTGTAGAGAGTATGCCTAAAATCGCTACTGTCACCATAACCTCAATAAGTGTGAAGCCATTTTTATTCTTTTTTTTCATATAGATCCCTCCAAATCGGTGCTATACTTTTTAATATTAGGAACATCAGCATAAAACATTAAAAATAAAGTATAGGATTTTCCGTTGCCAGTAGTACCAATCGATTCAATAACTACTTTTTCGTTATCTTCTATAGCTTTTACCTTAATACTTATTTTTCCTGCGTCCATATTTATTTCATCTTCTAAGGTTTTATTCGGTATAGTTCTAAACTGATCAAGTAAATCTTCATCATCTACAAAAAGGGCTGAATAACCTATTTCCGCACCGGAAAAGGCAAGATAATAAGCCTGTATGTATTCCCTTTGATTAATTACTTGCTTGGTATATGACATGCTTACAAACATAGCTGATGCGGCAAGTATCGCCAATATCATAAAATAAATCATTACTGTAATAAGAGAATAGCCTTTATTTGATTTTACTATTTTCCCTATGCTTTGCATTTTAAAACCCCTAAGCCAAATTAATCTTTATTATATATATTGCATGAATGTTCTTATATACCATATTATTATTGAATCTCCCCATATTAAGGATATTAAGAAACCTATATTTATAAAGGGTCCGAAGGGTATGGCATCCTTTCGTCCTTTTTCTTTCGTTATTAATAAGAATAATGAAATTATTGCTCCTATCATAAAGGATAATAATATATTTAAAAGCGTTTTTTTCAATCCCAATATAAATCCCAATAGGGCTATAAGTTTTATATCTCCTCCGCCCATAGCACCTTTGGATACTAATGCTATGAGAAGAAACAGTATTCCCCCGGCAAGAAATCCAAATAAGTCACTCCATATTGCTACCGGTACTTTATATATAAAATAATTAATGAGTTTAAAAATAACGGTGCTTGCCAGGATAATTAATAAAAGCCCGTCCGGTATAATCTGCTCATAGTAATCAATAAAGCTGACTACTATCAATGAACTAAGCACCAAACTGTAGAATACAAAACCCAAGGATAATCCGAAATAGTAAAAAACCAATATATAAATAAGTCCGTTTAATAACTCAACAAGAGGGTATTGGGGGGATATATTCCCCCCGCAATATCTGCATTTCCCTCTAAGGGATAAGTAACTGATAACGGGTATTAAATCATACCATTTGAGGGGAGTGCTGCAATAAGTACAATGAGATGGCGGGTACACTATAGACTCTTTTTTTGGTATTCTATAAATGCATACATTAAGGAAAGAACCTATTATTGTACCTATAATAAATATTAATATAAAAAGCATCTGCAGCCTCCTAAATTAAAACAATATCAAGTCTTTATTAATGATTATAAACCAGCTTGCATAAGCAAAATTGTTAAATAATTCTACTACCAAGTCAATGGTAACATGAATCCTGCGGTTGCTTCTTCACCAACTTCAGTACCAGTTGCTGTAAACCAACTCCCTGCCTCTCCTTTTTGGACCGCCCCTCTTCCACCTACTATAATATACACAACTTTATCAGGTCCTACGGGTTGTGACTGCAAAGTAGCATTTTCACCGGTAATAAGAGCATCAAATCCAGTAGGAACAGTTCCTGTATTGGCCTCGTACATTGCAATTGCTCCGTCAATTGTTCTTAAATTAGCTTCTACAGCATTTCTATTTGCATCAGCAACAGAACCTGTAAATCTCGGGACTGCAACCGCTGCCAATATACCTAATATTGCAATAACTACTACCAATTCAACCAAGGTAAAACCTTTCTTATTGTTAATCTTTTTTACAAACCATTTTAACATTATTTTTCCTCCTTTTTATCTTGTGATTTTTGTTGGGTTTATTTTCTGATTCTATCCTGCCTTTAATCACCCCCTAAAAAATTTTATTAAATGTTATAAAAGTATAATTACATCGCATTTACCATATCGAACATAGGCAATGCTATTGCAAGGACTATGAAGCCTACTATTGAAGCCATGACTAATATCATAACAGGCTGCATCATTTCCGTCATTTTCGCCATGGCTGTTTCTACTTCTTCATCGTAGAAATCCGCCGTCCTGTTTAATATATCGTCTAATGCCCCGGATTCCTCTCCTATCTTTACCATAGAATCCACCATGGGCGGAAAAACCATTGTATCCTTTATAGTTCTTGATAAAGGAATTCCTTTACGTACATCTTCTTTTGCATTATGCAGCTTCTTTGCTATATTCACATTTCCTATTACCTTTGCCACTATGTCCATGCCTTGTATAAGAGGTATACCGCTGGCAAGGAGTGTGGATAATGTCCTTGTAAATCTTGATGTTGCCACCTTTATATTAGATGTTTTGACAACGGGTATTTTGAGCTTAATCGTATCAATCTGCATTCTCCCTATGCTTGTGGTTCCATAAAATTTAAAGCCCAATACCAAACCGATTACTACGACTATATAAAGATACCATTTATCCGTCATGGAATTACTGATAGCCAAGAGGGCTCTTGTAGGCCCCGGCAGTTCCACTCCGCTGCTTTCAAACATACCGATAAAAGTAGGCATTACAAATACCATTAAGAATATAACTACCCCTGTGGCTGCCACACCCAGCACCGCAGGATATACCATGGCACCTTTGACTTTATTCTCTAACTTAAATTCTTTTTCATAGTGCATGGCCATTCTGTCCATTATTGTATCCAAGTTACCGCTGGCCTCTCCCGCCTCCACCATGCTTATCAATATTGACGGAAATATCTTTGGGTTGTTCCTCATAGATTCAGAGAGAGACATACCTTTTTGCACGCTGTTAAAAAGATCGTTGGTGGCCTTTCGCATTTTCTTATTTTCCGTCTGTTTTTCCAATATATCAAGGGTTTTTACTATACTTACTCCCGCATTTAACATGGTATAAAACTGTCTGCAAAATATTGCCAGGTCTTTCTTTTTCACCTTACCAAAACTTATATTATAACTGGCTCCGCTATCCTTGGTTTCTTCTATTGCAATAGGCATATGGTTGCTGCCTTTAAGCATCTCTATAACTTCATACTCACCGGTAGCTTCAAAAACACCTTCTACTATTTGTCCGCTTTCGGTTATTGCCTTATATTTGAATTGCAATATATCACCGCCTTAACTAAAACACATAGTTCTTTAAAATATCAGGACTGGTCGCTTGTGTAGTAAGGGTCTCCTGACTTATCAAGCCTCTTCTATAGATATTCAATAGTGATGTATCCATAGTCTGCATCCCGAACTTTGCTCCGGTCTGTACCGCTGTATCTATTTGATGCGTCTTATCTTCTCTTATCAAATTCCTTATGGCCGACGTGGCTGTCATTATTTCAAAGGCTGCTATTCTTCCCTTGCCGTCAGCTTTCGGTAAAAGCTGCTGAGATATTATGCCCTGCAGCACCGACGAAAACTGAATTCGTATCTGCTGCTGCTGATGGGGCGGGAATACGTCTATAACTCTGTCCACTGTCTTGGCGGCGCCTAATGTATGTAATGTGGATAGCACCAAATGTCCTGTCTCTGCTGCTGTAAGAGCTATGCCTATGGTCTCCAGGTCTCTCATCTCACCCACTAATATAACATCCGGGTCCTGCCTTAATGCGGCACGCAAACTGTTGGAAAAGTTCATGGAATCATTGCCTATTTCCCTCTGATTCACTATGCTTTTTTTATGTCTATGCAAGTATTCAATAGGGTCTTCCAGCGTAAGTATATGATAATTCTTCTGCTCGTTTATCAAGTCAATCATAGATGCCAAGGTAGTGGATTTACCGCTTCCCGTTGGTCCCGTAACCAATATAATGCCTCTGGGGA
>CAZMPR010000156.1:0-4175 GCA_964568265.1 uncultured Clostridiaceae bacterium
ATTATTATAGGCGGTCATACAGTGGAAGATAACGAGCCGAAATACGGTTTGTCGGTAATGGGCTTTATAAATCCAAATAGAATTATAACAAATGCCGGTGCAAAACCGGGGGACATCCTGATACTGACCAAGCCCTTAGGTTTAGGTATACTTGCTACTGCGTTAAAAGCAGGTATGTTAGATAAAGACGTCATAAATAAAGCCTCAACTGTAATGTCCTATTTAAACAAAGATGCCTGCGAAGCCATGCTGGAAATAGGAGTAAGGGGCTGCACGGATGTAACGGGATTCGGTTTTATAGGTCATGCCCTTGAAATGGCGGAAGCAAGCTCAGTGACATTTGAAATATGGTCGGACAATTTGCCTATAATCGAAGAAAGTATCGAATTGGCTAAAATGGGTATCATACCCGCCGGCGCCTACAAGAATAGGAGTTATTCCGGTAAAAAAGTTAATTTCAATAGCAACATAAAACAGGAAGTTACTGATATTTTATTTGACCCACAAACATCAGGAGGGCTGTTGATAGCCGTGGAAGAAGATAAGGCGGTTGAATTGCTTAATCAGCTGAAACAAAAGAATAAAACCCAATTTGGCATTGTGGGAAAAGTGAAGGACAAAGGCGATTATCCCTTGAAAGTGATTTAAATAGGGAGAGGATAGTATGATTGATAAAAAGAGTATCCTGAGTAAAATACCTTCTGTAGATGAATTGCTTAAATATAAAGTAATAGAAGAACTTATCGAAATATGTCCTAGGCCTGTATTGGTTCAGGTTATTCGAGATTATTTGGGAGAATATAGAGACAGCATTCTTTCAAAAAACCAAAGCGAGCTGAGGGAACAAAATTTGGATATTGATGAAATACTTTTTGATATTAAAAATAGGGCACATAAAAAAATGTCATATAACCTGAAGCATGTAATAAACGCTACCGGTGTAGTTATACATACAAACCTGGGTAGGTCACCCCTCAGTAAAGAAGTACATGACCTTCTTTACAAAACATCTTTCGGTTATTCCAATCTTGAAATGGATATAGATAAAGGAATCAGAGGCTCCCGATATGACCATGTGGAGGAAGTTTTAAAAGAGTTGACAAAAGCCGAAGCAGCCATGGTCGTTAATAATAATGCGGCTGCTGTTATGCTGGTTCTTAGTACAATGGCCAAAAATAAAGAGGTAATAGTATCCAGAGGGCAGTTAATTGAGATTGGCGGTTCTTTCAGGATCCCGGATGTGATGAAAGAAAGCGGTGCAAAACTGATAGAGGTGGGCACGACGAACAAAACCCATATTAAAGACTATGAAAATGCTATTAACGAAGAAACCGGCGCCCTTATGAAAGTTCATACAAGTAACTATAGAATACTGGGCTTTACAGCAGAAGTTTCGTCTGAAGAATTGGTAAAGCTGGCAAGAAGTAAAGATATTCCCGCTATAGAAGATATCGGCAGCGGAGTTTTTATTGATTTGAGCAAATACGGTTTGCCTTATGAACCTACTGTGCAAAACGCCGTAGCATCAGGAATGGATGCGGTAACTTTCAGTGGAGATAAAATGCTGGGGGGACCCCAGGCCGGCATAATAGTGGGTAAAAAAGAATATATAGACAAAATGAAAAAGAACCCTCTTACGAGAGCATTCAGAATTGATAAAATGACTTTGGCAGCTTTGGAAGGCACCCTAAAACTTTATTTGGATGAGGAAAAAGCTATAAAAAGCATTCCTGTATTAGATATGCTGACGATGAATATACATGAGCTTACACGAAAAGCCGAAAAGTTATATAAAAAACTTTTGGATTCGGCAGGTTTGGTAAGCAAAATTACAATCGATGATGAATATTCAGAAGTGGGTGGCGGGGCAATGCCGCTGCATAAATTGCCTACCAAAGTAATTACAATATATAGTGAAAGAGTATCGGCTTATGAACTGGATAAAAGGTTAAGAGCTTACAAAACACCCATCATAACAAGAATCCTGAAAGATAAGGTACTTATTGACGTAAGAACCGTTAAAGAAGAAGAATATGACACAATAGCCGATGCATTGGAAACGGCATTATAGACAGAGAAAGCGAGTTTGTGCTATGAAACATATAATTATCGGGACAGCCGGGCATATCGATCATGGTAAAACCACGTTGATTAAAGCTTTGACCGGTAAAGATACCGATAGGCTCAAAGAAGAAAAGAACAGAGGTATATCCATCGAATTGGGCTTTACTTATTTTGATTTACCCAACGGTAAAAGAGCCGGAATAGTGGATGTGCCGGGGCATGAGCGCTTTATAAAGAATATGCTTGCCGGGGCTGCAGGGATAGATCTGGTATTGCTTGTTATAGCAGCTGATGAAGGCGTAATGCCACAGACAAAAGAGCATCTGAATATCCTTTCTTTGCTTCAAATAAAAAAGGGTATTATTGTGCTGACAAAAACAGATATGGTGGAAGAAGAATGGCTTGAAATAGTTATAGAACAGATAATGGAAGATGTGCAGGACACTTTTTTGGAAAATGCCAAAATTATTCCCGTCTCTTCCGTTACAAAAGAAGGTTTGGACAATCTTATCAATGAGATTGATAAACTTACGGATGAAATCAGCGGCAAAGAGGTAAATAAGCCTTTCAGGCTTCCTATAGACAGGGTATTCAGCATTTCAGGCTTTGGCACCATTGTTACCGGGACCTTGATTTCCGGCGTTATAAATGAGGGAGAAAAAATCATGATTTACCCGGAAAAGATTGAAGCCAGGGTCAGAACGGTACAGGTGCACGATTCAAAAACCGTTAGGGCTGAAGCGGGTCAAAGGGTAGCTATTAATATTGCCGGGGTAAAAGTCGGAGACATAAAAAGAGGGGACGTAATAGCACAGCCAGATAGCATGGATTGTTCATTGATGTTTGATGCTAAGCTGAAGCTCTTGAGCAGCTCGGAAAGAAGTATAAATAACAGAGACAGGCTTCGCATATATCATGGTTCGGCAGAGATTTTCGGCAGAGTTGTTTTATTAGACAGAGACGAGCTTTTACCGGGAGAAGAAGCTTTTGTTCAAATGAGGCTTGAAGAGGAAATCGCCTGTCAAAAAAACGATTGTTTTATTATCAGATTTTTTTCACCCATGGTTACAATAGGAGGCGGGGTAATTTTAGACCCCAATCCGCCCAAAAGAAAAAGGTATAAGGAAGAGGTTATTGAGGAACTTATGATAAAAGAGCAAGGTAGCGTTGACGAGATAGTTGAACAATATATTCAAAAATCAAGCTCCTCTTATCCTGATGCGGGAAATATAGCAAAAGCATCAGGCAGTATTTCCTTGGAAAAATGCAAGGAAATACTGAGGTCACTGGAAAAAGATAAAAAAATTAAAGCTTTCAACGGTAATGAGGGTACCTTTTATTTGCATATGAATTATTTAAGGCTATTATCGAAAAATGTCGAATTGATTTTGACTGAATACCATAAGAAATATCCCTTAAGAACGGGAATGCCCAAAGAAGAGTTAAAATCAAAAACAATGGAAAGCGCAAAACAAAGGACATCAGATTTGATTTTTGAATTCCTGCATTACGAGAACGTTATCAAATTATTAGGTAAATATATTTCTTTATATGATTTTGAAGTTGCCTTTACAAAAGAGCAGCAGCTAATAAAAAATCAAATAATAAAGGAATATGAAGCAAAAAAATTCAATCCTCCCAGGTTGGGAGAGCTAAAAGACCAAATAAAAAGCAAAGAAACAGAGCAAGTATATAATGCCCTTATTGAATGTGGCGAACTGATAAAAGTCGATCAGGATACGGTATTTTCAAAGAACGCGTATGAAGAGTCCATAAGCATTATGAAAGGACATTTTGAAGAAAACAGAAGCATTCAACTGGGAGAGTTCAGAGACTTATTGGGAACAAGCAGGAAATACGCCATGGCACTTTTAGATTATTTTGATCAACAAAAAATAACAAAAAGAGTTGAAGACATGAGAGTTCTGATTAAATAATTAATACTGCATAATAAAGGCGGCTCATAAAGAAGCCGCTTTTAACTTTTGTTAGGTTTTTGTTAGGTTTTTGCTGGCGGGAGTATGTGGGAATCGAACCCACCCGGGAAGCTACCAACCCCCCATACCGGTTTTGAAGACCGGAGGGCACACCAGAACCCATCTACCCCCGTT
>CAZMPR010000157.1:0-4150 GCA_964568265.1 uncultured Clostridiaceae bacterium
TGAGACACCTAATATATCCGGCGAAACCAAAGGATTCCTGAATACTCCCTGATATACGGCACCGGATAAGGAAAGCATAGAGCCGATTACCATAGATGCCAAAACCCGAGGTATTCTGATTGAGAACAGGACAATTTCCATAGTATCGTCCGGATTCGAAATGATTCCTAATTTACCTCTTATTGCATTGTATACATCAATGGGATTTGAACTGAGCCTGCCTACACAAAGCCCAGCTAAAGCAGACCCAAGCAGCAAGACCAATAGAATTATTAAAGTGCGTGCATAAGCTGAATTTTTCATTTTGTTTATCCTATCTCAATTGTTACAAGGCTGCCTATTCAGGCAGCCCTGCAATTTTATTTATTTTATACCCATCTGCTCTGCGGTAAATTTCTTTCCATATACCATATTATAAAACTCATCAGTTTTCTTCATTAAATCATTAAAACCGTACAACTCCGGATGCAGGTTATAAAGTCCCCAGCGCAGCCCCAATGCAGCCGAGGCTGTTGGATAGTCCCAGGGCTCCAGGTCACAAGGGAACATATATACCGCTTTATCTTTTATAGCTTTTATACTGCTCCATTTGGGATCCTTCAATAAATCTTCTATTGTATAAGTAGCGTAATTCGGCACCCAAATAATATCCGGGTTCCAACCGATAATTTGTTCAATATTAACTTCAGCAAAAGTGCCCTTAATATTAAGGCCTTTTACCGCATTGATTCCTCCGGCCATATCAATGATATCCGTTTGAATCATTGATGTTGATGCTACAGAGAAACAACTTGAGCTGCCTAAGAATATGACGCTTGGGCGAGTTTTTGCCTTGGCTGATATTGATTTTGTTTCACTTATGCTTTTATCTATAAATGAATTGATTTGTTCCGCCCTTTTAGCTTCATCCAAAACAGCTCCCACAATTCTTAAAGATTCCTTTATTGTATCAAAGCTTTCTGAATTAGGCAGTGCAACTACAGCTTTTATGCCAACATTTTCGAATTGTGCTGCCTGGTCCTTAAAACGTTCAGGCAAAACGGCGATATTATTCTTACCCAACGCCACCGCCGTTTCGAAATTAATGTTACCGGCTTTTCCTATTTGAACTATGCCGTCGTAATCTTTCATAACATAATCATAAAGCTTGTTAGCCATCATTTTATTGCCAAAGCCCGCAATATATTTATCCCCACCGCCTAAGACAATACCTGTGTTAAGGGAAGGATTGTGAGTTCCTAATATCTTATCGGCGGGCGTATCTAATGTTACGACACGACCCACCACATCGGTAACGGTTATTTTTGTCTGAGCCGGTGCCGTTTCAGCAACAGGTTTTTCAGCATATGTAGGACTCTTATCTTCAGTGGGTATGACGAGTTTTTGCCCAACTAAAATTAGATGGGGGTTTGCAATATTATTCCTTTCCGCAATAGCCTGATAGGTAACTCCGTACCTTGCGCCGATTATTGCCAATGTATCACCGCTTTTTACCTCATAGTCAACATCTGCGGCAACGGTAACCCCGGCAAATGAGAACAACATTACCATAATAACAAATACACATAACAGTTTTTTCATAGTTTTCCTCCTTAAAACCGAGCACCTTTCCATATCAGCTATATAATACGGATAAAATCAAAAAGCGGTCATGCCCGCTCAGAAGTTTAAACAAAAACATACTTCATTGCTTTTGCTTAATACAGATATTTCTTTCCAAAACGGGAGGCAAGTAAGTTTCCTTCTTACCCATTGGCCGAATTTTCATAGGTTTAGCCCTTAGAAAAGTGGCTCGAAATATTAATTTTTAATTGTCTTCAATTAGCTATATTATAGATAAAAAGCCTATCTATGTCAAACAACCCGACAGCATAAAACAGTCTAATTGTAAACAACCTCTATATATATAATTATAAATAAATTGTTTTAGAACTTCTAATTGCAGAACTTTGATATTCCTGAGAAACAATATAAACTGTTTCTGCATTTACTTTCTCAAAACATAATACAGAAAATTATAAAATAAGATCGTAATTGAAAAAGCTTCGCCAATAATGCGAAGCCTTTTCTTTATCCTCTCCAAATATGCCAAAGATGATTATCCTGACCTCTTGCAAACACATCAAGCCGATTACCGCCCCAAGAAACCGCTGCCGGCTCAGAAGTCAATACTCCCCCGAGGGATTGCCAACCACTCCATCTGTTACCGTTCCATGTTCTGAATAACAGTTCATTTCTTTGACCCCGCGCGAATATTTCTAAACGATTGGAGCCCGTTGATGCTGCCGCCGGTCCTGAACTGATTGTTCCTCCTCCAAGGTCCTCCCAATTGCTCCATCTGCGTCCGTCCCACCATTTATGCCATAAGGATTGGTTCTGCCCTCTGCCGAATACATCTATGCGGTTGGGACCCCAAGAAACTGCTGCCGGGGCTGATGTCAATACTCCGCCTAAATCTTCCCAGTCACTCCACCGTCTGCCGTCCCACCATTTGTGCCAGAGAGCATTGTTTTGTCCTCTGCCGAATACATCAAGCCGATTCGCAGACCATGAAGAAACTGCCGGAGCTGAAGTTAACACTCCTCCAAGGTCTTCCCAATCGCTCCATCTTCTGCCGTCCCACCATTTATGCCATAGTGCATTGTTTTGTCCTCTGCCGAATACATCTATGCGGTTGGGACCCCAAGAAACTGCCGCCGGGGCTGATGTCAATACTCCGCCTAAATCCTCCCAATCACTCCATCTTCTGCCGTCCCACCATTTATGCCAGAGGGCATTGTTTTGCCCTCTGCCGAATACATCAAGCCGATTCGCAGACCATGAAGAAACTGCGGGGGCGGAACTTAGAATTCCCCCCAAATCTTCCCACCTGCTCCAGCCGGTAACCGGAGGTGCCGGAGCTGTATCAATGTTTTCTAAGGTAAATCTAATAATATCTCTAAAAATTTGATTTATAAGCCCGGCCGGCACACCGAAGCCCAATAAAGCTACAAATGCTCCCGGATTATCTCTTCTATATGCATTAAACAGTTGATTGGTCTTTTGTGTTATTGAGCCTGAGTATTTACTTTCATTTGCTAAAACATATGTCACAATGTCTCTAAAAATATTTCGAGTTATAAAGCGGGGAACACCATAGCGCTGAAGTTCTGCGTAATAATTCTCAAATTCTTCATCAATCAAGGCCATAATCCTATTGACATCCTGAGGGTTCTGACGGGTTTCTTCGAAATCAAACGACCTCATCGGATTATTGAACGGACAAATATAGGCAGGGTTCAGAGGGCATTGCATAGACTGCCAGTATTGCTGATCCACATTCTCAACCTTCTTCCAATATAATTCATATTATTATATGCAAAAATGTTGATGAATGTTAAATAAAGTACAGCAATACATTAAATCACCATGGGCAAGCCAAATTAAACCATCAATAGTAATGTTCTGTTTCTTTTACACACTCAGATTTTATTTTTCCAACCAAAAATTGCAATGCATCAATAACCTTTGGTCTTATATCGCCGCCAATAAGCACATACATTATATCATCGCCCACATTAAGCATACCTTCATTAAGCCAGACTCTGACATGAAAAATTCCGGGCATTTTATATGTTGCTTCGATAGCTTCATCTACTTTTTCCCTATCATAAGAAAATTCCATTTTTTCTATTAATGAACCGTCATCTTGGCCATAGCGCACTTTAGCTTTTGGTGTCTGTCTGACTACACCGTTATGAACTAAAAACATTCCCTGCTGCAAAGCATTTTGCTCTGTTTTTGCTTCTTTTAACCAAGCGTCCATGGAGGGGATGGTTGGTTTATCGCTTTTTATATTCATATTACATGAATTCTCCTTTTTACTTGAGATATATTATTGCAGTCTAATGTCTTTCTTAACAAGATTCTATCATTTATTTTACTGATATTCTACAAGCTGCACCCAAAAGTAGCATCTATTTCGAATTCCCTCAAAAGTCGAATTTCACCCGTTCAATTCCCTTATATTTTATGTATAAAAATATCAACCTATAGAAAGGTTGATGATGCTTTACATTTCTTGGTGGAGGCGGCGGGAATTCCGACGTTCGCTCTGCTCTCTCTCAGGCCGGGGTGGGGATATGCTCCCAAAGGTCGCATCTCCTTTCCC
>CAZMPR010000158.1:0-4133 GCA_964568265.1 uncultured Clostridiaceae bacterium
ATGCAGCGGTTAAGAATAATAATAGGGTTATGATTGAAAACGAACTGGTGGAAGATGATGGTTACTACACCATTGATTTTGTTGATTTTGAGAAAAAGATAAAGGACAATGAAGTAAAGCTGTTTATATTGTGCAACCCCCATAACCCGGTAGGAAGAGTATGGACTAAAGATGAACTGAGGAGAATGGCTGAGATATGTTTAAAATACGATGTTAAGATATTCTCTGATGAAATACACTCCGATCTTATGCTTTATGGAAATAAGTTTACATCATTATTATCATTGGATAAAAAATATAAAAAAGTTCTTATAGCGGCAATGGCGCCCAGTAAAACTTTTAATATTGCCGGGCTTGTTGCCTCCATCATGATAATACCTGAAGAAGGCATTAGAAATGAGATTAAGCAGATTAGTGGTGCCTTGGCCGCAGAGGGGCTTAATATTTTCGGTTATACCGCATTGGGAGCAGCCTATAAATATGGGGAACAATGGTTAGAAGAAGTACTTGAGTATATGGAATTGAACGCAGATTATATAGAAGACTTTATAAAACAAAACATACCGGAAATCAAATATAAAAAACCGGAGGGGACGTATCTGGGTTGGCTTGATTTCAGAAATATTTTTTCTTCCCAGAATGAACTTGATAATTTCCTAATTAATAAAGCAAAAGTAGGATTGAACAGCGGCATTACCTTTGGTAAAAATGGAGAGGGATTCGCAAGAATAAATCTGGGTTGTCAAAAATCCGTACTCATAGAAGCATTAAATAGAATAGAAAAGGCACAGTGACGGTACTGTGGTTTCTATAGATAAAATATGAATATAAAGAAATCATAAAATACAAAAAGTATGTATGGTGAATTATAGATGAAAGAATCCTTAATTGAGTTTTGTAACTCGCTAAAAATAGAATATGTAGGTGTGGCATCCCCGGATTCCTATGTAGATTTCAGGAAGATTTGGGTAAAGCAAGTTGAAAGAGGCTATTTTACAGGCTTTGAAGAAAAGGATTTTGAAAGAAGAGTGGACCCAAGCCTTTCACTACCCGACGTGAGGTCGGTTATAGTATGCCTTTTCCCATATTATATAGGTGATGTTGAAGATGCTAATCTATCTAAATATGTGTTTGCCTCCGATTACCATATTATAATTAAAACGAAGCTAGAAGCGATAGGAGCATTTTTAGCCCAAAGTATAGAAAACTTTCATTATAAAGCATACGTCGATGCCGGACCTTTAAGCGAAAGACATTTGGCTTATAAAGCGGGTCTAGGTTTCCGCGGCATCAATGGGAATATAATAAACGATAAATACGGTTCCTACTTTTTTATCGGTTATATATTGAATAACTACCCCTTTGAACCTGATGAGCCCGATGAGCGCACCTGCATTAGATGCTATAAATGCATGGAAAACTGCCCGGGACAATGCATATTGGGAGATTATACGATAAATCCACTTAAATGCAAATCCTTTATAACACAAAAAAAGGGTGAGCTTAATCCGGAGGAAACGGGAATACTGAAAAAACATAAACTTATATGGGGCTGTGATGTATGTCAGGATGTATGTCCTCACAATCATGGAGTCGCCAAAACAAATATGGAGGAGTTTAAAACAAATCTCATATTTAATATAGATTGCAAAGAATTAAATGAAATATCTCATAGTAGCTTTGAAAAGAAATATAAAGACAGGGCTTTTAGTTGGAGAGGTAAAAAAGTCCTAAAGAGAAATTGCGAATTGATGGAGTAAAATTATCATACACAGGCTTTTATTAAAGGATTTTTTAAATTAATGCAGAATTATTCTTAGTACCATATTATATTAGAGGTGGAAAATTTGAAGACTAAACGTATTATTATTATTTTTTTGGTGGTAGCAGTGGTTTTACAAATCAATGTATATGCGGCTGATGCTCTTTACAGGTTTATGCATAATGATCATGCGGCGTTAATTATCGGAGAGGTTGTTATTGTAGATGAAAACCAGTTCAGTGTTAGGGTTGAAAAGAATTTAGTCAGTGCACAAAGCTTAAATACTCCGGGGCGGAAACAGGCGAAACTTTCAAATGCGGACATTAAAGCTCCTATTGAATATTTGCATTTCAATGAACAGCAACATGGCAGTGCAGCTCATCCGGCAAAGGGGGACTATATACTAATATCCCTTGAGGAATCATGAAAAGGCTTTAAAAATGCCTGGGGGGCATATAAGGTAGATAGTCTTGATTATAAAACTCTGTCGGTGGTTTTGCCCGAGAAGGCAAGTATATATTCTAAGATGGAAGCCGCAGCGGTAAAGGCTTTTGTCAATAGTGACGGAAAGGTCACGGAGTTTGCATTTGATGGAAATACTAATACTGTATACTCTGGAGAAGAAGTGATATTTGATGGTAGTGGATTGACGGAAGAGTCTGATTCGAATACTTCAATTATTGAACCTACTGAAGAAGACAGTAAGCAGGAAAACCCATCAGTAGGCATAATTGGAGGGGCGGACGGACCTACGTCCATATTTGTATCAGGCAGGCCTATTAAGGATATTATAGCTCTTATCGTCATATATACATTGATGGTATTGGGTATCGGCTACGGTATTGGATATTCCGTTAAGGGCAAAAAATAATTTTAAAGTAAGGGAAGAGTGGCAGAAAGATATCTAAGACTGGATATGCTTTCTGCTATTTTTGATATAATCCAAAAGTTCTGCTCACATCCATAACGAATACAATACCTTTTCCCGGCTCGCAAATATTTATCTTTTCTTTTATGGCGCTTACTATAGATTCAGTGTCTTCTGATTTTGATAGTATCATAACAATTTCTTTTTCCGGCTCAATCTTGATATTGAATAACAAAGCTTTTTCCGTTGTCCCACTGCCTCTTCCGTGTATAACAGTTCCTCCGGTAGAACCTGCCGATTCAGCGGCTTCCAATACTTCATCTGATAAGCCCTTATTAACAATTGTGAATATGCATTCATAGTCCATTTTATTAACACCTCTCTTTATAGGGTTAGCTTTTAATTCTTGGTTATATGAGTTTAAAACAAATTTAAGAGGCATTGAAAAAGCAATGCCTTTGTGATGCTTATTCAGATTAAATTTATTTATCATTGCTTCATAAAAAGCATCTTCTGTTTCAGTATCAATTATTGTAATAAAAATTTCTTTTCTGATTTCATAAGCGCCCAAAATATTCAGCCATTCGGCTTTTACAGTTCCTTTCCCTAAAAATATCGTTCCTTCCGTTCCGCCTAATTGCCTAGATAAATCCAAGGCTTTACTTCCTTTTCCAAAGTCTAATATGCAACAAAATAATAAATAGTCACTGTTAATTGGCTTCATGACTTACAACCTCCGCTTTTTTCGCTTTAATTTTAAATAACATACCAAGTATTTGTATAGCTACTAAAGGGGTCATCGCAACCATTGCAATAACACCAAATCCATCTATAAGCACATTCGCAGTCGGTATAGCATTTGCGGCACCTTGTGCAAAAGCCAAGACAAAAGTTGCAGTCATAGGCCCCGATGCCACACCCCCTGAATCATAGGCTATGCCAACGAAAATCGGCGGTACTTTATAAGATAAAATAGCAGCTAAAGCAAAACCGGGAAGTAAAAAGTGCCATAGTTTTAGTGCAGGTATCATTATCCTTAGCATAGACATACAGACAGCAAAAGCAATACCTATAGATAAAGCCGCTAAAATAGCTTTTCTTTTAATATGCCCTGAAGTAACATCCTCTACTTGTTCAGTTAATACATATACGGCGGGCTCAGCCAAAACCACAACCATTCCCAATAGAAAACCTATAACGGGCAAAAGTCGGGGGTGAAAAATAGCAATGCTTTCACCCAATACTCTTCCTACTTCCATAAAACCTGCATTTACTCCTGTTAAGAATAAAGCAAGGCCAATAAATGAATAAAAGAGTCCTTTTAAAATAGTGTTTCTGTTTCGCTTTGATAGATTAAATTTAGATTTATTAAAAATTAAAAATAATATTAGCAAGGGTAATATGGTATAAATAGATTCCTTTAATAGTTGGGGTAAAACACGAATATAAGGGGCAAGTATTCCTACATCAGGTGTAACAGCTTCCATATAATTTTGGAGATGT
>CAZMPR010000159.1:0-4055 GCA_964568265.1 uncultured Clostridiaceae bacterium
TTAAGCCAGGCATGATGTTATTTATGTTGAATATACCTGTTTTTTTATTGGGACAAAAATTTGTGGATAAGGAATTTGTCATACTCAGCCTAATAGGCGCAGTTACATTTTCTTTTTCACTTGATACCTTCTCTTTTTTAAAATATAAAATGCTTGTGGAAGATATAATGCTTTCAAGTATTTACGGCGGCATATTTAACGGTATAGGTATAGGAATAGTTTTAAGAAACAGAGCTTCTATGGGGGGCATAGATATTATATCAGTTATAATAAAGAAGTATTTTTCTTTAAATGTGGGGAGCACCTCTTTGATAATAAATATTGCAATAGTTGCAACCTCATCATTAATATATGGGATTAGACCTGCAATGTACACTTTGATTTCCATGTATGTTTCAACTAAAGTATTGGGTAAAGTCCAGGAGGGCTTTGATATAAGAAAACAAGTTATGATTATATCGGAAAATGAAGAGAAATTGGGTAATGAGATAATTAACAGGTTGCACAGGGGTGTTACGTACCTAGAAGGAGAAGGTGCCTTTACAAGAAATAAGAAAAAGGTTATTTATTGTATAGTAACATTGAATCAATTGGCAAAATTGAAGCAAATAGTTATAGAAACGGATCCCCATGCATTCATGACAGTAAATGATACAGCGGAAGTATTGGGAAAAGGCTTTAGTAAAAGAGGGGTTTAAAAAAAGAGGTATTACCCCTTTTTATAAATTAAACTCTTTTGCAATAGCTTCTATAGCAACTTGCTGTTTATTCGGGTCTATAACATATGAAATCTTAATTTCTGAAGTAGTAATAATATGTACCGATATATCGTTTTCGGCAAGTATTTCAAACATTTTTGCAGCTACACCGGGTTGACTTTTCATTCCAATACCTACAACAGATAATTTGGAAATATTATTAAAAGTCTCATAACTGAATGTAAATATATCTTTTTTATAATTATCCATTATTTGTGTGGTTGTAAGCAGATCAACTCTTGGAATAGTAAATGAAATATTCACCAGGTTATTAATCGGTGTTGTTTGGCTTATCATATCAATATTGACATCGTTCTTTGCCACCTGCCCGAAAATATCGGATATGATTCTTATATTGTGAGGCACACCGTTAAGAGTAATCATAGCTTGTTGGTTGTCAACCGCCAGACCGGTTATTGATGACTTTTCCATAGCGTTATCCAACTCCTTTATTATTGTTCCTTCAATATATCCAGTGTTTAATGCAACAAGTAAAGGTACTTTATATTTTTCTGCCAACTCTATAGATCTCACGTTCAATACTCCCGCACCTGAACTTGCCAATTCCAACATTTCTTCATAACTTATTGTCATCAGCTTTTTAGCGGATGGGTGGAGTTTAGGGTCTACTGTATAAATACCGTCAACATCTGTAAATATTTCACAACAACATCCTAACTTTGCAGCCAAGGCTACGGCAGTTGTATCCGATCCGCCTCTGCCCAGAGTTGTAATTTCATTATTTTCATTAATACCCTGAAATCCGGCAACTATAACTACATTATTCTTATTTATCTCTTTTAATATAATACTTTCATTAATATCTGCAATTCTGGAAGTAGTATGGAATCCATGTGTTATTATGTTTAGCTGTGCCCCTGTATAGGATACGGCTGATACACCTATATTGTTTAATGCAATTGATAGCAATGCGATAGAGACTTGCTCTCCTGTTGAAACCAACACCGCAAGCTCTCTTTTATTAGGATTTTTACTTATTTTGTAGGCCATATCTAAAAGATAATCGGTTGTTTTCCCCATTGCTGACAGGACTACTACTACATCATAGTTTTCTGCCTTTTTCTGTGCTATTTTTTTTGAGATTTCAGTTATCTTATCTAAAGTCTCTAAGGAGGAACCACCGTATTTTTGAACTACTATAGGCATTCTATATCACATCCTAAATCTCGGTATATCATAAAAAAATTTCATTATGGTTATACATATAACTCTATCTGTAATTTTTTATTAAAGACTCTGCAATCTGAACTGCATTTGTAGCGGCACCTTTTCTGATGTTATCAGCGACAACCCATAGATTAATTCCACTTTCCACCGAATCATCAATTCTGATTCTTCCCACATAAACATTATCGGTACCTGCTGCCCCAATAGGCAAAGGATAAATATTGTTTTTGGTGTTATCCGAAACAACTATACCGGGCGAAGACTCCAATAAAGTTATCAACTCGGGTAGCTCAAACTTGTTATAAAACTCAATATTTATGGATTCGGAATGGCTATAAAAAACAGGTACTCTCACAGCTGTCGCAGTGATCCTTATACTATCATCATGCAGTATCTTCCTTGTTTCATTGACCATTTTCATTTCTTCTTTTGTATATCCGTTTTCTTCAAAAGAGTCGATATGGGGCAAGCAATTATTGGCTATAGGATGAGGATAAAATGAATTTTCTTCTCCAGAAAGCCCTCTTTCGAGATCATCTATTCCTTTAACACCTGAACCGGATACTGCTTGATAAGTTGAAAAAACTATCCTTTTAATTTTATATTTATCATGCAACGGCTTTAGTGCCACCATAGCCTGTATAGTAGAACAATTCGGGTTCGCGATTATACCTTGATGTTTCTTTATATCATCCGCATTTACTTCAGGTACTACAAGAGGAATATCTTTATTCATTCTATAGGCACTGCTGTTATCAATAACAGTAATACCCTTTGATGCAGCAACGGGTGCAAATACCTTGCTTATGGAAGACCCTGCGGAAAAGAAAGCTATATCTATATCTTTGGAAAATGAGTTTTCAGTAAGCTCTTCGATTTCGTATTCTTTATCGGCAAACATCAGTGTTCCCCCGGCGGATTTTGATGAAGCAAACAAGTGTAGATTATTAATAGGAAAGTTTCTCTCATCCAATACTTTAAGAATTGTTCTGCCAACCATGCCGGATGCACCGACAACAGCTACGTTATAATTTTTCATTTATGCGACCTCCTAATTTTAAGACTATTAATGTAAGCTACTAACCTGACAACATAATTTCCGGATAACTAAAGATTACTATGGATTTTAATTTATTTCCATACATATTAGCATGTATAATAATACGCGTCAAGCAAGGGAAATTAATAGATTTATCTTAAATTATATTACTATCTTTATTTGGGGTTCGACTCTTTTAATTAAGGATTCTATAAATTTATTTTAGCATATTTTTCGGTTTTTGTTTAAAAGAATTATACCATTTGTAAAATGATAGAAAATATTATAAAATCTATTTAGGACAATCATAGACATTAGAAACTATAATGTTCGGGGGTTAGGATTTTGAAAAGAAAGATATTTTTAATAATGCTTATTATTTTAGCTGCAAGTATTCAGGTTGTACATTCAAATAATGATAACTTAGGATATGTAGGTCATGACTTGTTTTTTCTGAACGGTTTTGATGTTGAGGTGGTAAGTAAAAATATTATGATTGAAATAGATGAGGATAGAATAACTTTCAACGGAGATTATATCCTCAAAAACCAAACAGAAAAAATAGCGGAGACCATTTTCGGATTACCTTCCGAGAATATTGAAAACTTGGTCATAACTGAGAAGAGTAATGTTATTAGGTCTACCCGAAGGAATAGAAGCTATATTGAAAAAAATTTTATTTTCGAGCATCTGCCTAAAACGGAAAAATGGTCAACAGCAAGTCTATGGCTTAAGGCTAATGAGAGCAGAGTTATAAATATAAAATATGAATCAAAAACGATAAACGACAGTAAAGGGATTTATACTTTTATATACGAGAACAATATAGAACCGGAAAATTTATCCGGGTCAAAAGTATACACGATTTTTAACAATTTTAAACCGTATAATATTATAAATGTTTATAATATCGAAGTTGAGAAAATGTATTATAATATGAAAGTTCAGTCAATCTTAGACGGAAACGTTAACGGAAGGTCAATCAGGATAGATTATGAGTTGGTAGATAAACTGGCCACCGATAGGTTGAATTTTTCTACAAGCAAAACTTTAAAAAACATATCAAATCT
>CAZMPR010000160.1:0-4020 GCA_964568265.1 uncultured Clostridiaceae bacterium
CGGTAACGTTTTCCAATAGATGAACCTCCTATTTATTTAATTGTTCTTTCCTTTTGTGCATACCAAACTAATTTTTATGTTAAAAATCTAAAGTTTATTTATATTTATATATCAAGATATCTGACATATTTAGCATTTTCCTCTATAAATTCTCTCCTGGGCTCCACTTTATCCCCCATCAAAATAGTAAATATCTCATCGGCTGCAACGGCATCCTCTAATGAGACTTGCAATATTGTCCTTGTTTCCGGATTCATTGTAGTATCCCACAGCTGATATGCATCCATCTCACCAAGACCTTTATACCTTTGTATTGAAGTAGATTCTCTTCCTATTTCTTCAAAAATTTTTTCCAATTCTTTTTCATCGAAAGCGTAATAATCCTTTGCCCTGTTTCCGCTTCCCTTTCTAATTCTAAATAATGGAGGCTGTGCAATATAAACATGCCCTAACTCTACGAGAGGCCTCATATATCTGAAAAAGAACGTGAGAAGCAGTGTCCTTATATGTGAACCGTCCACATCGGCATCCGTCATAATAATTATTTTTCCGTATCTCATTTTTTCAACGTCAAAATCGTCATTTATACCCGCACCGAAAGCCGTAATCATGGACCTTATGGTATCACTTGAAAGAATCCTGTCCAACCTTGCTTTTTCCACGTTCAATATTTTACCCCTCAAAGGCAATATAGCTTGGAATTTCCTATCTCTTCCCTGCTTAGCGGAACCCCCTGCGGAGTCTCCCTCCACTATATAGATTTCACACAATGCAGGGTCCTTTTCCGAACAGTCAGCTAACTTTCCGGGTAAAGTAGTGTTTTCCAACGCGGACTTTCTTCTTGTGAGCTCTCTTGCTTTTCTTGCTGCTTCCCTTGCCCTTGATGCAGTCAAAGCCTTTTCTATTATAGTTCTTGCAGTACTTGGGTTTTCTTCAAAATATGCTTCCAAAGAATCATAAACTATTCCCTCAACTATACTTCTTATTTCGGGATTTCCTAATTTTGTTTTTGTTTGTCCTTCAAATTGGGGGTCCAACACCTTTATACTCATAACTGCCGTAAGTCCTTCTCTTGCATCTTCTCCCTGAAGGTTGGACTCATTATCCTTTATGATTTTATACTTCCTTGCATAATCATTTATCGCCTTTGTTACGGCATTTCTGAATCCTGTGGTATGGGTGCCACCTTCAATAGTGTTAATATTATTACAGAAACTATAAACGTTTTCATTATAACTGCCGCTATACTGCAAAGCTACTTCCACATCTACATCATCTTTATTAACGTATATATATAAAGGCTTTTGTTGAAGCACATCTTTGTTCTTATTCAAATATTCAACAAAGGAAACAATACCTCCTTCGTATTGGAAAATCTTTTCCTTATTGTTTCTTTTGTCTTTTAAAATCAGCTTAAGACCCTTGTTTAAAAATGCCAATTCCCTAAGCCTGTGTTCCAAGGTTTCAAAGCTGTATTCCAATTCGTCAAAAACTTTAGGATCCGGTTTAAAAGTAACCTTAGTCCCCGTTGCCTTTGTTTCACCTACTATTTTAAGTTCTGTAACGGGAATTCCTCTTTCATATTTTTGTACATAAATATTACCGTCTCGTTTAACTTCCACTTCCAAGCTTTCAGATAATGCGTTGACTACCGAAACACCAACACCGTGCAACCCTCCGGAAACCTTATAACCTCCGCCGCCGAATTTGCTGCCGGCATGAAGCACGGTCAAAGCAACTTCAACAGCAGGTTTTTTTAGTTTTGGATGCAATCCCACGGGAAACCCTCTTCCATCGTCGGATACAGTTATAGAATTATCCTCATTAATTATTATTTCTATATTTTTGCAAGCACCTACCAAAGCCTCATCAATACTGTTATCAACAACTTCCCATACCAAATGATGAAGACCTTTGGCTCCTGTACTTCCAATATACATGCCCGGTCTCTTTTTAACCGCGTCCAAACCTTCCAACACTTGTATCTGCTCAGCTTCATATGACTGATTATTTATCTTTTTTTCCAACATAACACTTCCTTTTGTTTAAATAAATTGCATTAATTTTTAACTTATTTTAATAAAAATTATTCTCTATAAAATTAGCCCTTTTATTAAGGGTAACAGACGATATTGGAGATAAATAAATAATTGTCCTGTTATCTCTTATTGTAAATATAAAAGATTTCGGATTTTTATCTGATATTTTTACTAAAAATCCTTCATCATCGGCAATTTTTAAAAATTCCTTTGTTTTTTTAGAAAAACACCCTGTCTTTATATTTATTATACTAACTACATCTTTTAACGGAACAGCTATATCTTCTCCTAAATGAATAAACACTTTTTACACCTACTTCTACATCATTATAAATGTAATTTTAATCTTTTTATGGCAAGATTTAATATCATATACTTTTAACTGCATATGGTTTTTTAGTTGATTTTATTTATTCTATATACTATTTTATCATATTTAAGATAAGTTTTTATAAAAGAATCATATCTGATTTGGTAAAGCCTTATTATTTATCTTATTTACAGAGCCGTTCTTAACCTTGAAATATGAATAGTTATCCGAATCTAAAAAATCAAACTTTTTAAAATCCGTACATGTCAGGATAACCTGTATATCTTTCATATATTCCAACAGATAATCTTGCCTATTTTTGTCCAATTCTGAAAATACATCATCTAACAGTAAAACAGGCGTGGTGCCTGTTTCCTCTTTTATAAAAATGGTTTCCGCAAGCTTCAATGATAAAAGAGCCGACCTTTGCTGCCCTTGAGAACCGAAATTTCTCAATTCTTTTTCTTTTATACTAAGTGTTAATTCGTCTCTATGAGGTCCTATGCTAGTATTGCCTCTTTTTATATCTTTCAATCTTCCATCATGAATAGCTTTCTCATAAGAAACATTTATACTTGCTAAATCATTATCTTTAATATATACAGAAGGCTTATATTCTAATAGGAGTTCTTCTTTATCTCCTGATATTTTATTGTTTATTTTTCTTACAAAATCACTTATAGTTTTTATAAATTCAAATCTTTCTTTCATAACCTTGGAACCATATTCCACTAATTGGCTATCCCATATATCCAAAGTTTTTTCCGCTACTCCCCTCCTTTTTTCATCAGACAATAAGGAATTTCTTTGCTCCAATACCTTTAAATATTGAATAAGATTATAATAATATTTAGGTTTTGTCTGAGAGAGTATGGCATCTATAAACTTTCTTCTTTCATGAGGACCTTCTTTTATTATTCTTAAATGATCCGGAGAAAATATTACCGTATTTATTTTACCCAATATATCACTTATTTTTTCCACTCTAATATCATTTATCTTTATTTGTTTTTTTTGATTTCTTTTTATATAAAATTCTATACTTCCTTTAATTTCTTCCTTATTGAATTCTATGTAAACTTTGCATTGCTCTTTATCCCATTTTATCATTTCATTATATTTTTGAGTTCTGTAGGACTTACCCATAGAACCAAGATATATTGACTCCAATATATTGGTTTTTCCCTGAGCATTTTCACCGAAAAAAATATTTATATCCGGGCAAAGCTCTACCTTCTCTTCTCCATAATTTCTAAAATTCTTTAAATACAAAGCTTCTATATTCAACAAAGACACTCCCTGAATACTAAACTATTTTAAATATAAGATTTTCAAATTCTATTATATCCCGGGGTTTTAGTTTACGGCCTCTTGAATATTCATACTCTCCGTTGACTTTAACTTTGCCGTCGCTAATAAGAAGCTTTGCTTCTCCTCCGGTAGAAGCGATCCCTTGATATTTTAAAAACTGATCAAGCTTAATATATTCTGTTTCAATTTTTATTTCTTTCATAATACTTTCCAACCTTTTATATTATCTTCTTCTTACGGGTAGAACCAAATATAGAAATCCTGTGTCTTTTGATGGTCTTATTATGCTGGGGCTTACATTTGTAGTAAATTCAACCTCAACTTCTTCGCTGTTTATCACCTTTAAGGCTTCTAAAATAT
>CAZMPR010000161.1:0-4008 GCA_964568265.1 uncultured Clostridiaceae bacterium
GAATTTGATTTAAGGGCAGAAAGTCTGGCAAACAGCTTAAAAACAGCAAAGAGCAGTGGCAATAACCCTCCGCAAATTGTCGCTTCAAATGTTTCTTTTCCTTTAGATGAAAACGAAAGCTTAACTCCATCATTACAATACCTAAAAGAAGCCATGGAAGAGTATGGAGTCTCAGACTATTACATAATTAACCGAAAGGGTATAAAAATCGGCATATTTGGTGTGATGGGAGAGGATTCCGCATCTAATGCTCCCATGTCGGAAGTGGTTTTTACGGATGCCGTTTTAAACGCCCAAAGAGTTGTTGATATATTAAAAAACAAAGAAAAAGTTGACCTCGTTATATGTCTTTCACATTCCGGTACCTCTGATAAAAAATCACAATCGGAAGATGAGATTTTAGCAAAAAAGGTTCCGGCCATTGATGTTATTATCAGCGGACATTCCCATACTAAAATAGATAAACCCCTTATTATAGGCAATACCATTATAGGTTCCTGCGGGGAATACGGTGAAAACTTCGGTATAATAAAAATAGCAAGAAATTCGAACAGCGAATGGGAGCTTATTAATTATAATCTTCACCCGGTTAATGATAAGTTGCCCTCGGATTTAGGTATTTCAGAAACTATAGAAGAATATAAGAAAATTGTACAAAAAGAATACCTCTCTAATTTCGGGCTGGAGTTTGACGAGGTGTTGGCTTATTCTCCCTTTAATTTCACACCGGCATCTATGCTTGGTAAGGAACATGTCGAGGACACGTTGGGCAACCTGATAGGAGACTCTTATATCTATGCGATTAAAGAAGCCGAAGGTGATAATTATGAATCCGTGACGGCAGCGGTAATTCCATACGGGACTATCAGAGGTTCTTTCATTAAAGGAAACATAACCGTATCGGATGTTTTTAACACAAGTTCTTTAGGTGTAGGCCCTGATAATATTTCAGGTTATCCTGTAATAACAGTTTATCTGACAGGCAAAGAATTGAAGACAGCTGCTGAGGTTGATGCATCCGTAGCTCCCATAATGAACCCGGCTCAGCTTTATATAGCGGGACTTAGCTATACATTTAATCCAAAAAGGCTGATTTTTAATAAAGTAACGGATGTACATTTACAGAGCTTTGATAGTATCAAAAAAGAAATAAATGATGATGAGCTTTATCGTGTGGCTGCAGGTCTATATTCGGCACAAATGTTATCGGTTGTAGGAAGTAAATCATTTGGTCTATTGTCTTTGGTACCTAAAACAAAAGACGGAAACCCTATATCAGATTTTGAAAAAGAAATTGTATACAATGGTAGCCACGAACTTAAAGAATGGATTGCCATCGCCGAATATCTAAAGTCCTTTGATAAAATTAACGGAACTCCACAAGTTCCTCTTTATTACAGTGAAACACAAGGCAGAAAAAATGTTGATAACAGTTTTAATATAAATGCTTTATTAAAAAGCCCCAACAGAATCGCATTGACTTTATACTTTATTCTTATTCTAATAATAGCAATTATAACTTTTATAATCCTGCTTGTTAAAAAGCGTAGAAGAATATAGTGCCAGATTAGGCACGACGTATAGTCGGTCATTGCGGTTTGTAACCGATGCTTTATCGTAGACTCCCATTACATTTAATCGGGTGCCTAATCACAGACCGACCATACTTCACAGACCATTCGGCTGCAAAGGGTTGCCCTGATAACCGCATCACATTTGTATCGGCATAAAAAGACTATTTTTTATTATAAATTTTTTTAACTTTACTAACTGCTGCAATTCTTTCTTCAGCCATTCTATCAGCAGCCTTATATGTGGGTATACCGTCTCTTTTAGCTATCTCAAACACTTTTTTGCAAGCATCATAAATTTTTGCAGTATTTTTCATGGCATTTTCCTTGTTGTATTCGCGCCCTGATATATCATCAATTATATTAATAACACCACCGCTGTTTATTATATAATCCGGCACATATAGTATCCCTTTTTCATCAAGGATATCGCCGTGTTTTGTTTCCGCCAATTGATTGTTAGCAGATCCGGCTATAATCTTGCATTTCAACTGTTCAATTGTTTTATTGTTTATTATTGCACCTCCGGCGCAAGGTGAAAACACATCACATTCTACACCATATATTTCATCTAAACCTACTGCTGTTGCATCCAGTTCAGCTACAGCTTTATCTATTTTTGCCCGGTCTCTTGTAGTTACATATAATTTTGCTCCCGCTTCGTAAAGCAGCTGGGCTAAAAGCCTGCCCACAGCACCCAATCCCTGAATTGCAACGGTTCTACCTTTTAAATCATCATGTCCATAAATCTCATTAACAGCTGCCTGGATCCCTTTAAATACTCCATAGGCTGTTACAGGAGAAGGATTACCGCTTCCCGTTTCCAAACCTACTATATAATTCGTTTCACAGTTTATATAAGCGGCATCTTTTTGTGTCATATTCATATCTTCGCCGGTTATATATCTCCCGTTTAAACCTTCAACGAATCTGCCAAAAGCTCTAAACAGCGCTTCACTTTTTATCTTCTTGGGGTCTCCTATTATAACTGCTTTACCGCCGCCAAGGTCTAATCCCAAAGCAGCGTTTTTATATGTCATACCCTTGGCTAATCTTAGTGCATCTATAATCGCTTCTTCATCGTTATCATAATCGCAGATTCTTGTTCCGCCTAACGCCGGTCCCAGTGTGGTATCATGTATTGCAATAATTGCTTTTAATCCGGAGCCTTTATCTTGGCAAAACACTAATTGTTCGTAATCGTATCCTTCTAATTTATTAAATATCTCCATCAAATTCATCTCCTTATATATAAGTTCTTTCTAAAAAAGTTTATATTGCGTTAGACAAAAACTATAGGCTGAATAGCTTAATCATAAAGTAAAGATATAAATCCTACAAATAAAAACCAAGCCAAATATGCTCAAATATATAATTGTATGTTATTTTGGCCAATCCTTTAGCATATTGATCATTAAAAATAAAGTGGTTTATACACATAAAGATTTATATTAATACTGCATTTCACCAAAATGGCATCAATTACTCGTAATACTTTCCGGATAACTCTGTTATATCAATTCGTATAACAGCGGTGCCCTTAACCATAGTATCCGGAATTTCATTATCAGCTAAATTTGGAGTATATTTTCTTATGATTTTCTTTAAAATATCTCTTTTATCATTGATATCTACTACTTTCTTGGCAATACCTGAAATAATAATGCTTTCATATTTAGTATTAGTATCACACGGCTTACCATTCAAGTCTAACAATAATCCTTCCTCCATTTCATAAATGGAAATACCTACCCGGTAATCATGGGAAATGTTATCCAGCTTCTGCCCTTTTGGCAACCCGTGAAAATAAATTGCATCATTACAATAAATAAAGTGAATTGGTGTGCAATATGGTGTGCCGTCAGAGTTTAATGTTGCCAAGTTGCATGTCTTTGCCCTATGTAATAAAGAGTTTATCTTGTCCTCGTTCAGGATGTGTGTTTTCATACGATTTTGCATCATATATCAACCTTTCGTTTTAATTAATTATAAACAATTATTATTAGCTATCCGTATTGCTTATCTGAAAATAACTGTCATACTATATTATCTATATATCTATATAATATAAGAATACTATAATTTGTTCAATAAGCCTATAGGCCCAGTTACCGGCATTTACACACAATAATATAGTATCAGGGCTAATAGTTTCTCATTAGAAAAACAGGCCAATGTATTTAAGCCTGGCCTGTTTTTATTTTAACCTTTTTCTATACAAGAAAACACACTACATTCATGTGGCACACGTGGATTCTATAGGCATGGAATCTTTCATCCAACCATTAACCATCCCACCCATTAAGGAACAAGCGTTATATCCCAGTAATTTAAGTATAGCAACAACTTGTCCCGCGCATTGCCCTGTATAACATACTACAATAATCTTTTTATCCATAGGCAAAATATCTTCTTCAATAAATTCAAACACTTCATT
>CAZMPR010000162.1:0-3991 GCA_964568265.1 uncultured Clostridiaceae bacterium
AAAAGAGCCTCAGTATCTGCGGCAATAGGTACATTGACCAACACTATCGGTGTTTTAGGAATGATTTACTTACTTTACGGTGCACGATTTGCGGAAGCCTTGGGACAGGATAAGTCAAAAGCTGCTGCTTTGATTTTCGGAATTGCTTCAACTAATGGTATTCCTGAAATAATAGTTGCCGTATTGGTGGTATCTGCAGTGATTGCCGCGTTAAAGAAAACGAAAAAAGTTTAGAAAAGCCAGGCGAATGCCTGGCTTAAATTTAATTAAGAGGGGCGTTAGCCGTGATTTTGGTTATAGATGTAGGAAATACAAATACGGTTTTGGGATTATACGAAGAAAAGGTGCTCTTGGACTATTGGAGAATTAAAACAGATGCAAATAAAACATCGGATGAGTATGGTATGATGGTGTATCAATTATTCAGTTATAGCGGATACAATGCTGAGAATGTTAATTCCATAGTGGTTTCATCGGTAGTTCCAACCATAATGTATACATTGCAACACATGGTCAGAAAGTATTTTAAGCAAGAGGCTTTGGTTGTAGGACCCGGAATAAAAACGGGAATAAATATAAGATACGATAATCCCAGGGAGGTTGGAGCCGATAGAATAGTTAATGCAATAGCGGCTTACGAGCTATACGGAGGCCCTTTAGTAATAGTTGATTTTGGAACTGCAATAACTTTTTGTGCCATATCGGAAAGTGGAGAGTACATGGGGGGAGCTATTGCTCCCGGGATTCAGATATCTATGGACGCATTATTCCAAAGAACTGCAAAACTGCCGAGAATTGAGCTGATAAAACCTCAAACAGTAATAGGTAAAAACACGATAAACAGCATGCAGTCAGGTATAATTTTTGGATTTGTAGGACAGGTAGATTATATTGTTAAACGAATGAAAGAAGAAATAAACAACGATAATATAAAAGTTATAGCAACTGGCGGACTTGCCCGTCTTATTGCTTCTGAATCGGAAACGATTGATATTGTAAACGGACTTTTGACTTTGGAAGGTTTAAGAATTATATATGAGAGAAACAAAGAATAGCATAGAACAGAATTTAAAGCCAAGAATTAAACATATAAGAACTGGAAGCTTAAAATTATGAATTATAAATTATAATTAGTGGAGGCGCTATGTATATAGGCGAAGTCAAAATAGAAAACAATATTTTTTTGGCACCGATGGCAGGAATAACCGATATGGCTTTTAGATTGATTTGCAAAAGTTTTGGCTGCGGCTTGGTGTATACAGAAATGGTAAGCGCAAAAGGCTTGTATTATAAAAACGAAAACACTATAAATTTAGTTAAAATAGACGAGAGAGAAAGGCCTGTGACATTTCAAATTTTCGGCAGAGAGCCGGAAATCATGGCATATTCGGCAGCTCAGTTGGAAAGACTTGGTGCGGATATAATAGATATAAATATGGGATGCCCCACACCAAAAATTGTTAATAACGGCGACGGCTGCGCTCTTATGAATGAACCAGAGTTATCAGGGAGAATTATTACTGCAGTGGCCAGTGCGGTAAGTATACCGGTTACAGTCAAAATAAGAAAAGGTTGGGATGATGAGAGCATAAATGCGGTGCAGATAGCTGCCATTGCGGAAGAAAATGGTGCAAAGGCTATTACAGTGCACGGAAGAACACGACAGCAGTTTTATAGCGGTAAAGCCGATTGGGGTATAATAAAAGAAGTAAAAGAAAGCATCTCAATTCCTGTGATAGGTAACGGAGACATATTTACCCCTGAAGATGCAAAGCGGATATTTGAAGAAACGAATTGTGACGGAATCCTGATTGGAAGAGGTGCTCAAGGAAACCCTTGGATATTTAAAAGAATTTCTACTTACTTAAAAAGCGGTATTCTCATTTCCGAACCTTCTGCAGAAGAAAAAATAAATATGATAATAGAACATTTGAATAAAATAATAGAAGTAAAAGGCGAATATATAGGGGTTAAGGAGATGCGAAAACATATAGCCTGGTATCTGAAAGGCTTACCTAATTCCAATTGCATAAAAAATCGACTATTTAATATTGAAGATAAAAAAGGTATAATCAATCTGTTAACGAATTATTTGCATCAGAATATGTTTTAAATAAGAATAACACAAGTAGTAAATGATTAAAATGTAAAAGACCTAATATTTACGGGAAAGGGGGTAGAGGCATGAAACGCGTGGTAAGCGTGAGCATAGGATCATCTAAAAGAGATCATAAGGTAGAATTAAATTTTAGGGGAGAGGACATTATCATCGAAAGAATAGGCACTGACGGTGATATGCAAAAGGCCATAAACATAATCAAAGAACTGGACGGGAAAATCGATGCCTTTGGAATGGGTGGAATTGATATATTTATAAGAACAAGTAGCAAGAAATATATTATTAAGGATTCATTACCCATTAAAGACGCGGCAAGAATTACGCCAATGGTTGATGGGTCCGCTCTTAAAGCCTCGTTGGAAAGAGAATTACCTAAATTCATCAACGATGCAATAATTCCGCTGAAAGGTAAAAAAGTATTTATTTTAACTGCGGTGGACAGATATGGCATGGCTGTTGGCTTTGAAGAATTAGGTTGTAAATTAATCATAGGAGATGTGATGATTGCATTAGGCCTGAATATACCTGTTTATTCATTAAGAAGTCTTGAAAGAATTGCCTCCATTGCTGCTCCGATTGTTTGCAGGCTTCCTTTTGAAATGCTTTATCCTACGGGTAAATCTCAAAATGAAGGAAAAAGAACAGCGGGTAAAACGGATAAATATTTTCATGAAGCTGATGTAATAGCCGGTGATTTTCATTACATAAAACGTCATTTACCTGCGAACACAAGAGATAAAATAATAGTAACAAATACTGTTACGGAAGATGACGTATATTGGCTTAAGGAGAAAAACATAAAAACCTTGATAACTTCCACGCCTGATTTATCAGGCAGATCATTCGGTGTGAACGTTATTGAAGCTTTAGCCGTGGCTATGATTGGTAAAAAGCCGGAAGAAATCAAAAATGAAGATTATTTAGAGTTCTTAAAAGAAATAGATTTTAAACCAAGAGTTATTGAGTTTGCTGAATTTGCTTCGGAAAGTGTATAAACGGAATATTTAGTACGATAATATTAAAAAGTTGAAGGAATTATATTTTAAAATAAATAATAAAAAGCCTTAAGAAGAACATTAAAAAGGAAGATTAAGGAACTTTAATAAAACCTTGACAATAATAAAGTGCTATTTTATAATTAACAAATAACAAGATACGCAAGCACTGAAAGGAGGTTCTTTTGCAGTGCTTATTATATTCATACCTATAAGAACGGGTTTTTTAAAAGCATAAAAATTATTCTGCAACATATATTATCTACATTAATAAAAATATTTATTTTTTAAAGGGGAGACAAAAATATGACGTTTAATAAGGAAAACTTATTAACATTATCCGGATTGGCTAAGTTGGAAGATGAATTAAATCTTTTAAGGACAAAAAAAAGAGCGGAAGTAGCGCAAAGAATAAAACAGGCATTAGCTTTCGGGGATATTTCAGAAAACTCAGAGTATGATGAGGCAAAAAATGAGCAAGCTTTTATAGAAGGAAGGATAGCTCAACTTGAGAATATATTAAAAAGCGCAAAAGTGATAGATGATGAAGATATTGATACAGAAAGAGTAAGTGTAGGAGCGAAAGTACGGCTGAAAGTAGTAGATGAAGGCTATGATGATGAAGTAGAGTATACATTAGTCGGCTCGGCCGAAGCAGATCCGATTAATTTGAAAATATCCAATGAGTCTCCGGTAGGAAAGGCCATATTAGGTAAAACTATAAATGAAGAAGTAATAATTCATATACCGGATGGTATAATAAAATACAAGATTTTACAAATCAATAAATAGGGGGAATTTAGATGACGAATGAAGAATTAAATCTGAATGAAATATTAAGAGTTAGAAGAGATAAACTGAAACGACTTAAAGAAAC
>CAZMPR010000163.1:0-2479 GCA_964568265.1 uncultured Clostridiaceae bacterium
ATCAATTTTTGATATATCAGGTACCGGCAGTCCCTGTTCCTTGATTATATCCAAGGTATCTCTGATTACCGTCAAGGTTCTAAGCCCCAAAAAGTCCATCTTTAAAAGTCCCAACTCTTCCAAGGTTCCCATGGGAAACTGGGTTGTGATAACGTTTTCATTCATTTGCAAAGGAACATAATCCGCAATATCAATCTTTGAAATAACAACACCCGCCGCATGGGTTGAGGCATGTCTGGGTATTCCCTCAAGGGCCCTTGCCAAATCAATAAGTTCTTTTATCTCCTCATTGTTCTCATATTCATTTTTCAAAATATTATTTACATTTAAAGCCTTATCAATAGTCATGCCGATTTCCATAGGTATGTTTTTTGCCACTATATCTACTTCCCCGTAAGGGATATTGAGGGCTCTGCCCACATCCCGAATTGCGGCTCTGGCTGCCATTGTACCGAAAGTGATAATTTGAGCCACTCTCTCTTTTCCGTATTTGCTTATAACGTAATCTATTACTTCCTGCCTTCTTTCATAGCAAAAATCAATATCAAAATCAGGCATGCTTATTCTTTCCGGATTTAAAAATCTTTCAAAAATAAGGTTATAACGAATGGGATCTATATCGGTAATATCAATTGCATAGGCCACTATGCTGCCGGCTCCGGAACCTCTACCCGGACCAACCATGATATTATGTTCTTTGGCGAATCTTACATAATCCCATACTATCAAAAAATAATCCGCATATCCCATCTTTTCAATTATAGACAGTTCAAAGTCCATTCTGTCTATCAATTCTTTATCAACTTTTTCATACTTTCTTTCCAAACCTATTTCACATATATATTTTAAATATGAATTTGAAGTATAACCTTCGGGAACTATAAATTCCGGCAAATGTATTTCACCGAATGTAAAATCCACTTTACATCTATTTGCTATCCGCACCGTATTTTCCAAAGCTTCCGGTGCAAATTCAAACAGCTTGTACATCTCTTCCGGTGATTTTATATAAAATTCATCACTCTCAAAGCTCATTCTTTTTTCATCATCAACGGTTTTGCCGGTTTGTATACATAGAAGGACATCATGGACCTTTGCATCTTTTTTATTTACATAGTGAACATCGTTGGTAGCCACAAGGGGTATTCCCGTTTCCTTAGACATTCTAACCAATTCATCGTTGACCAAGGCCTGTTCTTCTATGCCGTGATCCTGAAGTTCCAAATAAAAGTTCCCATCACCGAATATTTGAGAATACTTAATTGCTTCATTTTTAGCTCTCTCATAATTGTTATTCACTATTAATTTTGGTATGGAACCGGCTAAACATGCGCTTAAGCCTATTAATCCTTCAGAATGTTGTCTTAGTAATTCCGTATCGATTCTCGGTTTGTAATAAAATCCGTTTATAAATCCCTGAGATACTAGATAAATCAAATTCTTATATCCTACATCATTTTCAGCCAACAAAACCAAGTGGTATTGGTCGCTGTCAAACTTAGGATCTTTATCAGACATGCGTCGGGGAGAAACATATACTTCACAACCTATTATAGGTTTTATGCCGTTTTTTATGGCTTTTTTATAAAACTCCACAACGCCGTACATGGTGCCGTGATCTGTGATAGCCACTGAATCCATGCCTAACTCTTTAACCCTTTTTATGATTTCATCCAAGCGTCCGGCACCGTCCAGTAAACTATATTCAGTATGTAAATGTAAATGAACAAAGTTCTTCATTTGTTTATCCTCCAAGTAAATACAGTAGCCCTTCTACTTCCCCAATAATTTAAAAATATTCTTTTTATACATCTCCACGCCTGGCTGATTAAAAGGGTTTACACCGATGATATATCCGGAGATGGCACAGGCTTTTTGAAAAAAATAAGCCATATGACCGAAATAGCATGGATTCTTTTTCGGTATATCTATGGTTATCACAGGCACCCCGCCGCTTTCGTGGGCATCCTTCACCCCTTGATAGGCTGCATTATTTATATAGTTCAAAGATTTGCCATGCAAATAGTTTAGCTCATCTAAGTTTTCTAAATCATAAGGTATCGTTACATCACTATCACCGGTTTTAAAGTTTAAAACTGTTTCAAAAATATTCTTCGTGCCTTCCTGGAGAAACTGCCCCATTGAGTGCAAATCAGTTGTGAATTGCATAGATGCGGGAAATATTCCTTTTCCGTCTTTCCCTTCACTCTCTCCAAAAAGCTGTTTCCACCATTCTGCAAAATATATCATGGACGGTTCGTAGTTCACCAATACCTCTATGAATTTTCCCGTTTTATATAGCACATTTCTTGCTGCTGCATATTCATAGGATAAGTTTTCGTCCGGGTTTCCATTTTTATATAAATGGTAGGCTTCTTTTGCCCCTTCCATTATTTCGTTTATATCAATTCCTGCCACGGCAATAGTAAGCAAGCCGGCAGGTGTGAATACCGAGTATCTTCCTCCTATATTATCCGGT
>CAZMPR010000163.1:2494-3963 GCA_964568265.1 uncultured Clostridiaceae bacterium
ACAAAGCTATCATAACCCTCTTTATCCGCAATCGCTTTAAGCACTCCCTTTGATTTATCCGTAACCGCTACTATTCTTTCCCTAGCCTTATCTTTTCCGTATTTTTTTATCAGTATATCTTTTAATATTCTAAAAGCAAGTGCAGTTTCCAAAGTTGTGCCCGATTTTGAAATCACGATTAAACTGAAATCCTTTGATTCGATATTTTCTATAATATTTTGCAGATACTCACCGCTCACATTATTACCCGCAAAGACAATTTTCTCCGCTCCGCAGTTTAACATCTCTATCGCCGCTTTGCTTCCCAAATAAGAGCCGCCTATTCCTAAGGAAATAACCGTGTCTGAGATGCTTCTGAGCCTTTTTGCGGTTATCTCAATACTGTTTAATTCACTATTATCTACCCTTACCGGTATATCCAACCAACCTAAAGGCATCTTTTTATACTCTTCTTCGCTATGGATTAAACTGTGAATGCTATTTATTCTGTTTTTAATTTTCGTATATTCTTTATCGTCAATAAAACTTTTATTATAGTTTATACTGACAGCTGCCATAGAAAAACCCCCAGTATGCTTTGATAAGATGGAGTCGCATCATTCCAAACGAGTTTTATTCCTTAAGTTTTCCGCAATCTGATCCAATCTGCGCAGTCTATGATTAACCCCGGATTTACCTATCGGGGGATTCATCACTTCACCTAATTCCGTCAAGCTATAGTCTTGGTGTAAAATCCTCAGTTCCGCCATATCTCTTAAACTTTTCGGAAGCCTCTTGAGCCCTATGTTATCTTTAATGTATTGAATATTATTTATGTGCCGCATTGCAGCATTAACCGTTTTACTCAAGTTTGCCGTCTCACAGTTAACCAGTCTGTTTACATTGTTTCTCATTTCTTTGAAAATTCTTATATTTTCAATATTCAAAAGCGCATTGTGAGCGCCTATAATATTCAAAAAATCCACTATGTTTTCGCTTTCCTTCATATATACAACATAGCTATTTTTTCTGTTAACAATCTTTGCATTTAGACCATAGGTATTAATCAAATCCATAATATCAGCTGCAAAGGATTTGTTGTTGGCCACTATTTCTATATGGTAAGTTTTTTCCGGATCACTGATAGAGCCTCCGCCTAAAAAAGCGCCTCTCAGATAAGCCTTTTTACAACAATCCTTTTCTATTATTTTCTTTGGAATCTTTTGATTTATCCTAATGCCGGTTCTTTCTTTCAAAATCCCCAAAGATATAAGCAATTCTTCAGATGAATTTTCCGGTCCAATCAAGAGTGTATAACTGTATCTTCTTTTAAACTGCCTATTCTTTGACATCATAACCTGAGTATGAATTGAATAATTAGTCTTAAGCAGAGTAAAGATTCTCCTTGCTATTGCGGCATTCTCAGTGTTTAGTCTTATTCCTATTTGATTGCCGCCGGTAATCTGTATGGTCCCTGTCATTTTAATAAG
>CAZMPR010000164.1:0-3958 GCA_964568265.1 uncultured Clostridiaceae bacterium
AATTCATGGCAATATTCTCTATTAACAATACATCACCATAAATATACTTAATCATCTTTTAATCCCACCATAAGATTAAAAACCATCGGCAGTTATTGAAAACCGTTATTCCCATAGAGTGGAAAACATTTCTTAACTGCCTTTGTTTTAATCTGAGTTATTTATATTAATTATAGGAAAACAAACAAGAAAAACATGTCATATAAAGAAGTCGAATTTGTAAAATTATACGCCACATAATTCTGTAATTTTCTAATTTTTCAACAGGAAATTACAAAGTATGATATTTGTTTAGACTTTTTATTAAATAATCTGATTTTGTTGAGTAACAATTTATTATATTTAAAATTCACTACATTTAATATATATGCGTATATTTTAGAAGAATATGAAAAATACCCCCTAAACAATTTTGAAATATAACAAAATTGTTTAGGGGGTATTTAAAGCCCTATATTGGATATCAATATTATATTCTATTTATTAATCTTTTCTGTTATTTCTTTCTCTATTTTGCTCATAAAGTCGCTTAAAGGCATGCTTCCTAAATCCCCTTCTTTTCTGTCTCTGACGGAAACGTTTGAATTTTCTACTTCCTTATCTCCGATGATAAGCATATAGGGGACTTTTTTAAGCTGAGCTTCTCTTATTTTATATCCTACTTTCTCGCTTCTTATATCCGATTCAACCCTTATACCCAAAGAATCAAGGTTTTTTGTCAGATCTTCCGCATATCCGTACTGTTTTTCCGATATGGGAATAACAATAACCTGAACGGGAGCCAACCAAGCCGGAAATGCCCCGGCATACTGTTCCGTCAAAATAGCTATAAATCTTTCTATACTTCCAAAAATAGTTCTGTGTACCATAACAGGCCTGTGTTTTTCACCGTCAGCGCCTATATAAGTTAATTCAAAGCATTCTGGCATTTGAAAATCTAATTGAATTGTTCCGCATTGCCACGTACGCCCAATGCAGTCCTTAAGATGAAAATCTATCTTAGGGCCATAAAAAGCACCGTCCCCTTCATTTACCTTATACTGAATATTTTTTGCTTCTAAAGCGCCTCTGAGAGCTTCAGTCGCTAATTCCCAATCTTCATCAGAGCCCATTGCATTTTCCGGTTTTGTAGACAGTTCAACTAAATAATCGAATCCAAACACCTTATAAAAATAATCAACCAGCTCTATTACACCGATTACTTCTTCCTTAATCTGCGATGGCATCATATATAAATGTGCATCATCTTGAGTGAAACATCTTACTCTCATAAGTCCGTGTAAAGCCCCTGATAGTTCATGCCTATGAACCAATCCTAATTCAGCCATTCTGATAGGCAGTTCTCTGTAACTGTGAAGGTTCCTTTTGTACACTAATATTCCGCCGGGACAATTCATTGGCTTTATGGCATACGGCTCATCATCAATTTGGGTAAAATACATGTTTTCTTTGTAATGATCCCAATGCCCAGACCTATGCCATAGTTCTTCTCCCAATATAATCGGTGTTTTTATTTCCTGGTACTTAGCCTTTTTATGTTCTGCCCTCCAAAAATCTTCGAGAAGATTCCTTATTATCATTCCGTTAGGGTGAAAAAAGGGAAAACCCGGCCCTTCATCCTGTATGCTGTACAAATCCAATTCCTTTCCAAGCTTCCTATGGTCCCTTCTCTTAGCTTCTTCAAGCATTTTAAGGTAATCATCCAATTGGCTCTTCTTTATAAATGAAGTGCCGTATATCCTTTGCAGCATCTTATTCTTTTCGCTTCCTCGCCAATAAGCCCCCGCCACACTTGTAAGCTTAAACGCTTTTACTTTCCCGGTTGAAGAAACATGAGGACCGGCGCATAAATCTATGAATTCGCCTTGTCTATAAAAAGAAATAATTTCGTCTTCCGATAAATCCTCTATAAGTTCAACCTTGTAGACTTCACCGTGTTCTTCCATTAGCCTAATTGCCTCATCTCTGGGCAATTCAAATCTTTCCAACGCCAAGTCTTCTTTTATTATTTTACCCATTTCATTTTCTATCTGCTCTAAATCCGCATCGGTAAACGGTTTTTCCGTATCAAAATCATAATAAAATCCGTTTTCAATAGCAGGCCCTATTGCAAGCTTAATGCCAGGGAAAAGCCTTTTTACAGCCTGTGCAAGTATATGAGAGGTAGTGTGTCTTAATGCTAATCTGCCTCCATCCTCTTCAAAAGTCAGTAATTCCAGATCTGAATCTTGAAAAATTTGTTTGTTCAAATCCACAGTTCTACCGTTCAAATTAGCTGCCAAAGTATCTTTCCTAATTTTGTGGCCTAAAGAATCAACTATATTCTGAATCTTTACGCCGCTTTCGTACTCCTCCTGTTTTAGGTTTTTAATAGTTACATTTATCATAATTATCCTCCTCCGATTTGTTAGGCATAAAAAACAAAAAAACTCTCAACCCCCCAAGGGGCGAAGGAATTCGCGGTTCCACCCTAATTATTTCTTATTAATTATAACGTAATTAACGGTATATCCTACTAACTTCAGTATACAGCTCCGAGGTGGTTTTCAAAAAGTTGCTTCATGAAATGCTTTCAGCCTTTGACATTTCATCTCTGATAAAGCTTTACTAATTTACTCTTCCTCTTCATTGCAAGTTATATTTTAATACTATTCTAATATCATAACACACTTATGTCAATATTACCGAGGCAAAATTATTAAAAGTATCCCTTGTATAAGCCCAATTACGGCACCCAAAATTCCGCCCAAGATTTCTATATGTTTAAGCTCCTTTTTTGCAATTCTTAGAGTAATCTCTTCAAGTTTGTTTAAATCTATACCGTTTATTTTGTCTTCTACCATTTTACCGATTTTAACATCTTTTGATGTCTTTTCGTACAAATCTTTCACTATATTTTCAAACATGCGTGGAGCCTCTTTATCAATTTGTTCTTCTATATACATAATAATATTATTTCTTATAATATAAGGAACCAAAATAGGTATCTTTTTATTAACTTTTTCCGATATAGCCGCCTTTATCGATGCCAATGCAGACTTTCTGTTATCATCATTTGATAATTTGTCTAAAATCTCATCAATATCTATCAGTTCTTCTTCAATAGTAGATCCCACAGTTATTGCGATTTCTTCTCTTCTTTTCGGAAGTAAGCCCTGTATCTTGTAGTTAATTAGCGGAATATGTACAGGATAAATAGGCCTGAATAACATTTTAATAGCCAATACGTTAGTTATCCAACCTATTATACCACCGATAAAAGCCGGTATGAAAATTCTAATTAACATCAAGTTCCCCCACTTTATCATTTGAACCTTTCAGGATTTTTGCTTCGTTTCTAAACCTTTTTCGAATGCTTAATTGCACAAATCTCAGTTAATGCATATTTCCGTTCTGTCGTAAAAAACACTTTGTATTGTTTGTATGATTTCTTTATTGGAAAACTCACTTATATTGTGTAAATATATTTTTTTCGGTGCTATCGTTATAAGATTACTTATAAGTAAATCATCATAATTAAATTCCTTATTTAACACTTCCTGTTTAAGATCATCAACATCCTCATAACTTATTATAGACTTTTTTTCATCCAGCAACGTATATCCGCCATTTTTTTCTGCAACAACATGAACAACATTTACTTTTGATTCCTGAATTTCAACAAAGTATCTTAGCAATTTTATAAACTCATTATACTCTTTTTGAGTTATATATTCTTCTACCGCCTTATCTACTATAATACATAAATCCTTCGTGTATTCGTCTAACCTGAAATTTATAAAGCCATCTAATATCAACAACCGTTCTGTTTTAAGATAATTAAATATGCTTTTTATTATCTTCGATCTTCGTGATTGTCTGTAAAAAAATCCGTCATAAATATTCTCTTCATTCTTTATCAGTTTATTTGCATATTCAAAAATTTGCTTCTTTTCGCTGTCGGTAACATAAATATAAT
>CAZMPR010000165.1:0-3956 GCA_964568265.1 uncultured Clostridiaceae bacterium
TTTGCACCGTTTTGTTATATATTTTATGCTTTATCTCAGTTTTTATGCGAACATATGTTCGGCAAACAATAGAAAAAAATATGGAGTTTGCTATCAAACTTCATAATATTCTCATCAAAATTTCTAAAACTATGTTATATCAATTAGGGCATCTTTTATTCTTTATAGATAATGCAACGGGCACCTCCTTCATCTTTTGCCCGATATAAAGCGGAGTCAGCTTTCTCAAACAGTTCTTCATAGGAATTTTCCTTTTTCAGAAAAACTATACCTATGCTGACGGTAACATAATGCTCCGTGCTTAATTTCTGAATAACCCCGGATAGCTGCCTGCATTTACCTTTTACAAAATTATTTGACGGTATATCTTTCATATATACACAGAACTCATCTCCGCCAACACGCCCTAAAATATCTGTCGTTTGCCTGAAGGTTAGCTTCATTGCTTTACTTATATTAATTAATACCTCATCCCCCTTCAAATGCCCTAAAGTATCATTGATTTCCTTAAATCTATCACAATCTATTAATAATAATGCGTCTGTTTTATTCCCGCTTTTATTTTTTATGCTTTTACTGATGAGCTCCTTGGATGTGGCGGCGTTATGCAGTCCTGTTAATCCATCCGTCCGCGATTTTGTAATAAGTATTTCTTTTTCCTTTATTTCTTCGCTGATATCCGCCAATTTGCCGATAACAGAATATATTTTACCTTTATCATCCTTTACAATCGTATTAACAGCTTTAAATACACCTGTCTCACCGCCGGCAAGAGGAAGCTCTATTATTGACACGTGCCCGTTTGAATCATGTTCTCCATTATCGTATTTATTTTTTATTTCATTTACCTCATCCGAAATGATAGAATGTTCCATATTAATAAATCCGTTTTTGAATATAGCGTTTTTTAAGACACTTATAGCTTTTTCCAACTTTTCTTCTGTTCCGAACAGTTGAATGCTCCCCTCGGAAAGCTCAAGCCGATCTGTTTCCGTATCGAAATCATATATGTATTCATTTGATATATGGGCTAATGTTTCATATCTTTTATTTTGCATTCTGAGTTTTTTATTAGTGTTAACACTGTAAATAAAGCTGTAAGTCAATAAGGTTATGATTACAAAAGCTCCACCGAATATTTCACTGCCAAAGCTATCCATAATCGTCGAAAAGGATAGTTTTCTTTCAATATGGGATGTCACATCCAATATCAAAGTCTGCATTTGCCCATCATCGATGGCATCAATAGAATTGTTAATGATTGAAAGGAGTATTTCATTTTCTCCGGGTAAACCTACGCAATATTCTCTTGATTCTTTTCCTTTGGGAACAGTAATTATATTCTTATATCCGTTTAATAGTGTATAGTAGGCTACGGAATATGCGTTCCCATAGCTATAATCAGCTTTTCCCCCTTCTACAGCATCCAACGCTTCTTCCCGTGTACCGAAATATATAGCATTCTCTGCTCTTACTCCCTCCGGTAAAGAACCGCCTTCGACCCCGGCATAAACTTTTCCATCCAATTCATTTACATCAACGGAAGAGTTCATAAATAATATTGTTTCGGACTTTAAATAAGGCCGTGAAAAAACCATGTAATCCGGCGCATAGCCCTCCACCGCGCTTAAATACAAATCATAATCGCTTTGCAGAGCCTCTTCAACAGAATCATAGAGCCCATATTCAAACTTAAGACCTGTCATTTCCGATATTGTTTCAAAAACTCGTATTGTGATTCCTTTTGTTTCATCTTTTGAATCTGTATAATGAAGAGGTGCTACGCCTTCAATAGTAACCCCTTTTAGCACCGGGCTTTTGGCTATATAGTCTCTTTCTTCTTCTGTCAAAAATAGTTCGCCTTCCGCCGCAACCACTTTTACTGTAAGTAGTATGCCAATAGCTATTAATAAAGCTTTTTTAAGTATATTTTTAAACCTGTTCATGGAGGATCTCCTCGACCAATTGTTTTTCTAAAACCTTGTCATTTTATATCGAATCTTGTATGACTGCCAATATAAGTATAAACCAGCTATTTACACTTTTCAACTCAATGTTTTTGATACTGAAACACTAAACTATATTGGTTAATCTTAAATTTAAGAAGTAAAGCCCGCCGATTTTGTTATCGGCGGGCTTGTACATTATTCACCCATGAAAAGTTTTATATCTTCGTCAACAGTTCCCATACCGGCTATGCCGAATCTCTCAACAAGTACTTTAGCCACATTCGGTGATAAGAAGCCCGGCAGTGTCGGCCCCAAGTGTATGTTTTTAACACCTAAATATAACAGAGCCAATAATACGATTACAGCTTTTTGCTCATACCATGCAATATTGAACGCTATAGGCAAATCGTTAATATCATCCAATCCGAACACTTCTTTGAGTTTAAGGGCGATAACCGCCAAAGAATAGGAGTCATTACACTGTCCCGCATCAAGAACTCTCGGGATACCGCCTATATCTCCCAAAGGCAATTTATTATAACGATATTTTGCACAGCCGGCGGTCAGGATAATTGTATCCTTTGGCAATGCTTCCGCAAACTCGGTATAATATGCCCTTGATTTCATTCTGCCGTCACAACCTGCCATAACAAAGAATTTCTTAATCGCCCCGGATTTAACTGCCTCTACAACCTTATCAGCAAGAGCCAATACCTGATTGTGTGCAAATCCACCCACGATGCTGCCTTCTTCTATTTGTTCAGGAGCCTTCAATGTTTTTGCCATTTCAATGATTTGTGAAAAATCCTTTTTACCGTCACTGTCCGGTAATATATGTGTGCATCCCGGATAGCCTACCGAATTTGTAGTAAAAATACGTTTTCTCACTTCTTCGCTTCGCGGCGGCACAATACAATTTGTAGTGAAAAGTATGGGGCCGTTAAAAGTTTCAAATTCTTCGATTTGTTTCCACCATGCATTACCGTAGTTTCCCGCAAAATTATCATATTTCTTAAATGCCGGATAATAATGAGCCGGCAGCATTTCACCGTGAGTATAAATGTCTACACCGCTCCCTTTGGTCTGCTCCAGCAATTGTTCCAAATCCCCTAAATCGTGGCCGGAAATAAGAATAGCCGGGTTATTTCTGACACCGATATTTACTTCGGTTATTTCAGGATGTCCATAAGCGGATGTATTAGCCTCATCAAGTAAAGCCATGGCTTTAACCCCGAATTCTCCGGTTTTTAAAGTAAGGGCTACTAAATCATCAGCCGATAAACCGTTGTCCAAAGTTGCAGCAAGTGCCTCGTATATGAAAGCACTGATTTCAATGTTTTCTTTGCCTAAATTCAATGCATGTTCCATATATGCGGCCATACCTTTAAGACCGTATATGATCATCTCCCTAAGGGAACGCACGTCTTCATTTTCGGTAGCCAATACCCCAATTGCCCCTGCCTTGTCCAACATTGATTCTTTAGAATCTGCCATAAAAGTCACCGCATCATGTAAATCAATATCGGGACCGGAGACTAATGAGTTCCTCATATCTATCATTTTTTTAATTTGATTTACAAATGCCTCATCATCAAAATTGGCATTTGTTATAGTCATAAACAGACCGTTCAGAACCTGATGGTTCACCTTTGGGATTTCATTAATATCAATATTATTTTTAACTACTATTTCAGCGATTCCTTTAAGCGTATAAATTAATAAATCCTGAAGCTTTGCAACTTCTTCATTCTTGCCGCATACACCTTTTACAGTACAACCGGTGCCTTTGGCCGTTTCCTGACACTGGTAACAAAACATACTCATATTTATAACCTCCAATATTAGAATTATTTAATTACAGACAATCAAGCATAATCAGGTGATGTTAACTTATGGGCGCCGGTGCCTTAACAACAATCAGCTCCAAAGTCTCCGGGTTCAGATTTCTGACATTCATTTTCGTTTGAAAAGGAATCTTCAGTAATGTGCCGGCATCATATTCGTGGA
>CAZMPR010000166.1:0-1259 GCA_964568265.1 uncultured Clostridiaceae bacterium
ATATACCGGCTCTCTTTGACAAATTTTCCGGACTACTCTTCCCATCATCACTTTTGATTTACGCTTTATACCTTCCGATTTTAGCCTTCCGCTTTCAACTTTTCGCTTAAAATGAATCTTTGTATAAATAGAATATACATTAATTAATAATTTTAGTCAACAAAATCACCCAAATAATTTTTTGCACACATAAACCGCTGTCATTATACCTGCTAAATCGGCTATTAATGCTGCTATTAGTGTATGCCTTATATTTTTTACCCCTATAGAACCATAGTATACAGTTATGGTATAAAAAATTGTTTCGGTACTGCTCATTATGGTGGCGGCAATGATGCCAACAAGGCTGTCCGCTCCTACCTTTTTAAGTGTATCCGCCAGCACTCCCAAAGAACCGCTTCCCGACAAAGGTTTCATAATTATTAAAGGCAGCAAATCTTCGGAAATACCTAAAACCTTTGTCAAAGGTTTTAACACAAATATTATCAAATCCAAACTTCCGGAAACTCTCAATATACCCACGGCCAACAGCATTGCTATTATATAGGGAAAGATTTTTACGGTTATCATCATACCTTCTTTGGCGCCTTCAATAAATGCATCATAAACTTTTACACCTTTTATATATCCATAGGCAAGTATGAATAAAATAATTAGCGGAATAAAAAAGCTCATAATTTTCTGCCTGCCTTTCCCTCAAATACCCTGCAGCATATAATACCTACAATTATTGCAACGAAAGAAGATAAAATTGAAGGCAGTATGATACTGCCCGGATTATCTGAACCAAGGGCTGCCCTTATGGAAATTACCGTAGATGGGATTATACATATGGGCGCACTGTTTATGACTAAAAATCGGCACATGGCATTGGTTGCAGTATTTTTATTTCTGTTTAATTTTTGTAACTCATTAATTGCCTTTAATCCCGTGGGTGTGGCAGCATTTCCCAAGCCCAACATATTTGATGTGATATTCATCACTATTGCCCCGACGGCTTCTCCTTTTCGTGGAATATCATAAAAAACAACCTCTATAATCGGATTGATTATTATTCCTATCTTTTTTACCATACCTGCCTTTTCCGCTACCTTAAGCACTCCGCACCACAGCATCATGCTTCCTAACAAACCTAAAGTCAGCTCTATGGATGATTTTAAAGAAACAAAAATTTCTTTGCTCAAAAGCTCCATTTTTCCATTGGTAGCTGCAAAAGCAATTGCAAAGGCAATCATAAAAAACCATATTTTATTTATCAT
>CAZMPR010000166.1:1359-3955 GCA_964568265.1 uncultured Clostridiaceae bacterium
TCATAATACTTAATATTCGCTCTCCATCCACTTCTCCCCGATTGATTCAATAGGGCGGGTTCTTGGGTGCCTATTATGATTAAGTCATCTTTATTTGCATACATCTTTATCACCTCTGCCTGCTTCAATATATTATCCTTTTCCTTAAAGTAACAGTCGGCATCTGCATAATTCCACAATGTTATTATTGCAAGACCTGTAAATATACCTACCAGTGATCTTTTATTTTTTGCCAGCTTACCTAAAGCTTTTCCCGCCCACAAAGCTGCAACAGGGGTTATAAAGATAAAATAATACCTTAGCTTTATAACCGTTGCAATTGCCATAATTTCCAAAACCATAGCAATAGTCCAAAATATCAATGGGTAATCCTCTTTCCATTCCATATCTGATAAACCAATTATAACAAAAGCGATAAGGCCTAAGGAAACTGCCGTACCTATTTCAACTGCGGCCAAGGTGTAATTTTTTGTTTGGAAAAATGCTTTTCCTGTTTTCGGAATGATATGAAGCAACCCTATTTTACTTACAAAGTCGAATTTAGAGATACTCTTAGACCAAAAAAAATATACAACATTCGGTATCAATGCTATAAAAGCGAATAACCATAGCTTCCCCTTCATTAAAAACTTAAACCCATACTTTTTTAAAAGTAATAAAACCATTGCCATACCTATAAAAGCAGTGGGGGTTTTCTGGGATATTGATAGGCAGGTAAAAGACGCGGCTAAGAATAAAAAATAATTTTTTTCTTCATCATACCATCTGATAAAGAAATAGAAGGCTCCAGTGAAAAAAAGTAAGGCTGCAGATTCCGGCATTATCGTTCTTGAATAGAAAATATTCATAGGCATTATAGAATAGGAAATGGCAGCAAACCAACCTGAATATATACCATAGTATTTTTTTGCAATAAGATATACAAAAAAAGAGGACCCTAAAAAAAATATAACAGGAACTATCCTGGCAAGGAAATAGTGATAACCAAAAGCCTTATATAAAACGGCTATAATAAAAGTTGTTATTTGAAATTCCAACTGCACATAGTTAGGTTTCGCACCATCGTAATTGAATTGGGGATAAAAAATATTAAACCTGTCTTCAACGAAATTTCTTGCTATGGATTCCGTATCGCTCTGTCTCCAATATTCCCCCTGTTCACACGGGACGTTATTAACGTAGCGCATTCTTAAAAGAAAAATAAAAAGGAATATCAGAAATGTTAGAATAACAAGTTGTCTGTTTTTGATTTTTATCACCCTTATCTATTTAATATAAATACCTCTGAAATAATCATTGTTATACCCATTTTAAATTAGAACTGGGGTGTTGATTTAATATTTACTTTGTGAAAAAATACGATATAAGCATACTTATAGTTAGTTTAAAATAGGATAGACTTAATTGTTAGTCGAAGCCGGCTTCCTTACTTTGCGGACTAGCCTGAAATATCCTCTTATGGTTTTTAGAACCTTCATTTTGCTCTGCCCTTCTTTTAGGTTGTATTCCAAAACCAAAGGATATTCTCCTGCTTTAACGCCAATCTTACTGAACCTTGCTAAAACTTCAGCCATACATTCGAAACCGTCTGATGTCACAAGATTATTGCTATATGATTTTGCGGCTTTTTGCAGATATCCGATATTATAAGCTCTGAAACCACAGGAATAATCTCGCACATTAGTAATGGGAAAAAAGGTTTTTAATAATGCCGCCGCCCCACGGCTATAAACTTTTCTCTGCAGCGACAACCCAATTTCTTTACCACCCGGAGTAAATCTGGAGGCTATAACTATATCCAAATTTTCATTTAAAAGCTTCTCTATCATTTTCGGTATAATATTGGGGTTATGTGTATTATCTGCATCTAATGTTATAAATATATCATTCTCCCCATATCTTTCCGTCACATAAGAAAAAAGAGTATATATGGCTTTGCCCAGACCTTGATTACCATTATGATTGATGTAATTTACAAAGCCGTGGCTTTCCCTATACTCTTTTAATATTTTTTCAGTATTATCATTGCTTCCATCATTTACAACTATTATTTTTAAACTGCCGTTATATATGTCTTTTAAGACAGCTAATCTGTCCAAAAGTTTTGGCAATGCCTTTTCTTCATTATAAGCAGGCAATCCCACTATTATATCCATAAAACCTCCGATGTCTTAAAACGTCTTATTATATAATAGTAGTATTGCCTTTCTTTAGTGCTTTATGAAGTTTCTTTGTTTTCTCTATTCCAACAAGGCTTTTTGCAATATACCCACGCCTTTACCAAGTTCAACCGATGCATCGGCTCTGTATAATGCCCTTTCTATAGTCGCAATCACTGCTACCAAATCATGTTTGTCCACATTGCCCATATGACCTAAGCGAAACATTTTTCCTGCATAAGGTCCTAATCCGCCTGCTACAACAATGCCTTCCTCCGCTAAAAGGCCTCTGAATTTCACATCATTTATACCCTCTGGATAAATAAGGTTTGATAGTGTTACCGCCCTGTTGCCTTCCTTTGCTAAAATTTTAAAGCCAAGACCTTCAACGGCTTTTTGCATTGACCTTCCTACTTTTCTATGCTTTTCATATCTGC
>CAZMPR010000167.1:0-3892 GCA_964568265.1 uncultured Clostridiaceae bacterium
GTTAGATTATAGTGAAATACGGTGATTTAATCAACTTTGATCCCATCGAAACAGTTATTGAACTGAAATCTGCGGGAGATGCAGATAAGGCAAAGTATTTGGTATCCACTTATGTAATGAGCGATGAAATGGCAGAAAAACTGAATGATAGTTTGCTGAGCCAATTACAATTTGATGAGGTAGTAGACAACAAGGGGGTACTTGTAATAGGGAACTACGGTACCGGTAAAAGTCATTTGATGTCCCTTATTTCGGCAGTAGCCAATAAAAAAGAATTCTTGAATGACATTAGTAGCGAAAAGTTTAAAGAATACATGAGTCCTATTGCTGGTAGGTTTGAAGTATTGAGAATTGAATTAGGTGCCGTAAAAACTAACCTAAGAGACATAATTACAAAAGAAATAGAAAATGATTTTACTAAAAGGGGGATGGAATATAAATTCCCTGACAGTTCTACGATTACGAATAACAAGACCTCATTAGAAGAAATGATGGGCATATTTGAACAGAAATATGAAAGCAAAGGTTATTTGTTGGTTGTGGATGAACTTTTGGATTGGCTGAGAACTCGCAAAGAACAGGAACTCATGCTTGATTTGGGGTTTTTAAGAGAAGTCGGTGAGTTTATAAAAACCTCAAGGTTCAGAATCATATGCGGAGTTCAGGAACAATTGTTTAATAACCCCAGGTTTTCTTTTGTATCGGATACAATGAGCAAAATAAAAGATAGATTTGAACAGTTGATAATCAGAAAAGAAGATACTGCCTATGTGGTATCGGAAAGGATATTAAACAAAACCTCAGTACAGAAGGGTAAGATCAGAGAACACTTACTTCCTTTTTGCCCCCTATATAGCGAAATGTCTGAAAGATTAGAAGACTATGTGGAGTTATTCCCCATCCACCCAGCTTACATAGAGGTTTTTAACAATGTTTATATAGCAGAAAACAGACATGTTCTTAAGACTATTTCTACTACCATATATAATTTGTTGGATAAAGAAGTGCCTAAGGAACGGCCGGGTATACTTTCCTTTGACTCCTATTGGTCTTTTATTAAGGATAATTATGCACGAAGGGCAGAACATGACATAAGGGAAGTGATGGACAAATCAGAAATATTGGAAGATAAAATTGCTAAGACCTTTCCAAAGCATCAATATAAAAGTATGGCATTGCAGATAATTAATGCGCTAAGCGTGCATAGGCTCACTACAGGAGGCGTTGATGTAAGGCTTGGTTTGACTGCGGAAAACCTTAAGGATGACCTGTGTCTATACATAGAAAACATGCCGGAGGATGAGCCGGAGTTTTTACTATCCATTGTCAAAATTGTGCTTAAAGAAATAATGATTTTAGTCAGCGGCCAGTTTTTAGAATATAACAGAGATAATGAGCAATATTTTTTAGACCTTAAAAAGGATATTGACTATGATGCAAAAATAGAAGAAAAAGCGAACTTCATGCTGGATCAAAGCCTTAACAAATACTACTATTCCATAGTGTACGATCTTCTTGATTGGAATGAAGATAAGGCTGTTCCCAACTATGAGATATATGAATATCAATTAAACTGGGATAGTCGAAATGTTTTCAGGAGAGGTTACCTTTTTTTAGGTATTCCCAATGACAGGTCTACTGCTCAGCCTCCCAGAGACTTCTATATATATGTGTTGCCACCCTTTGGGGACATCAAATATGATGACGAGAAAAAAGACGACGAGGTATTTTTCAAACTTACCACCGATGAAGACTTATATAATAACATGAAACTATTTTCAGCAGCCAAAGAATTGCAATCATTGGCATCAGATCAAAATACGAAAAAAGTGTATCTGGAAAGGATAAAAATTTATGAGAAGAGCATAAAAGAGTGGCTTAGGGATAATAAAAATACGGCTTACGAAGTTATACATAAGGGTGTTAAAAAGCAGCTTATTCAACTTACAGCAGGCAAAACAAAGGATTCTAATTTTAAAGACACTATAGATATAACATCATCTATTTGCTTAGAAGAACAGTTCAATAAACTATACCCAGAGTTCCCAGTCTTTAAAATCAAGGTGACAAAGAATAACTATGGAGAAATTGTAAGCAGAGCCATAAGATATTTTGCAGGACAAAAAACAAGTGACAGCGAGGCATTTTTACAAAGTTTTAATCTGATTGATAACGGTAAGATCAATATAGAAAATTCAAGGTATGCGAAACATTTTATAAAGCTATTGAATAAATTGCCTCAGCAAGGTGTGTTGAATAGAAGCGACATATTAGAAGAAGGCAGCGAAGAGCTTATAGACAAAGAGTTTAAAATAAATAATGAGTATTTCATAGTGGTCTATTTGTCTTTGGTATATGCGGGATATGCAAATTTAGTCTTAAACAAAAAAACTATAACGCCTTCTAATATGGATGAGCTGATGACGGAAAAGGTCATGGACCTATATAATTTTAAATATCTGGCAAAACCTAAAGAGGCTGCCATAGCAGAGTTAAGAAGACTTCTAAAAATATTGGAGTTGCCTGAAGGTATGGCCGTGAATAACAAGGAATTGGAATCGGGTTTGGAAAAAATTCTTGATAGCACAACCAAAACAGCCCAAGAAGCGTTGAAATACAAAACATTTTTAAATAGTGAGCCCACATTATGGGGTGAACTTCTTTTACCGGAACATACAAAACAATTGTATGAGCCGAAAATAAGCTTTGTTTTAAATGAATTCAGCAATTTTAAAAACAGATACAATACAGTTGCTAAGATAAACAATTTAAACTTGACTATGGAGCAGATAAACGAAATAGAAGAAGGAATAAAATATATAAGGATATTAAAAGAATATGAGAAATTTAAAATAGAGATTCAAAGTCTGGTAGGCTATATAGTTAATATAGAAAACTCAGAGATATCGGAATCTATGGCTGAGGATATAAGGAATTGCAAAAATAGTTTCTTTGCAATACGTGATAATATCAAGGAAGAACAAAACGGTGAAAAGGCAGTAATGCGTCTACAAAATCTGTTGAACCCAATAAAGAAAAAATATATAGAACACTATTTTGATGTGCACACTAAGGCAAGGCTTGGAGCAAAGGATTCCCAGAAAAAAGGGAAGCTGATGAATTCCAAGACATTGGGCAATCTGAGACGATTAACTGAAATAAAAGGAATATTTCAAAAAAATAAATTAGAACTATTAGAAAAACAACTTGCAGTGCTGCAAACATGTTTTGAATTATCCGCTGTGGATTTACAGGACAACCATATCTGCACTAAATGTAAGTTCACCCTATCAAAAGATAACCCTGTAGTGGAAGGCAGATTAAATCTTATAGAAGAAAATTTAGAAAAGCTTTTGGAAGACTGGACATACGCCTTGTTGTTGGCAATGGAAGATAATCTTATAATGGGAAACAAAAAACTATTGAATGCCAAACAACGGGAGTTAATAGATAGATTTATTTCAGAGAAGGAATTGCCTGAGGCAGTAGACACTTATTTTATAAACACATTTAATACACTATTCGACAAATTGGATAAGGTAGACATAGATGTTTCGGATTTGATGGGTGTCATTCAAAACATGGGGCCGTGTACCGTAAAGGATTTGAAAGACAAATTGTTAACATATATCGATGAACAAGTGCAGAACAAAGACTTAGAGAAAGTAAGGATAATCATAACATCTGATAAGAAAAATGATTTCGTAATATGGGAAGAAAACGGAGGAATAGAGGTGACCAATGAATGAAACTAACAAAAGAGCATTTGGATAAGGTAAGGCATATAGAAGGGTTCCCCTTGGGAAAAGACGAGGACATAATTGCCCTATCTGACCCCCCTTATTATACTGCCTGCCCTAACCCCTTTATAGAGGATTTTATAAAGGAACAT
>CAZMPR010000168.1:0-3852 GCA_964568265.1 uncultured Clostridiaceae bacterium
GGAAAATGAATTTATCCCTTTTTGATATAAAAGGAGAACTTTTAGTTGTTTCCCAATTTACATTATACGGGGATTGCAGAAAGGGGCGCAGACCCAGTTTTGTAAAAGCTGCACGACCGGAAAAAGCTGTTGAATATTATGATATATTTGTTAAAAAGTGCAATGACTTGGGCTTTAACACAAAGACCGGTTTTTTTCAAGCGGAAATGACAGTAAATATCGATAACGACGGCCCGGTGACAATTATCATAGACAGCGAAAAATTGATATAAACCGTGCATTGACCGACTCGAAGATTCTTCGGGCACAGCCCTCAGGATGACATATTTGTACCGACGTTGTCATTCTGAGCTATAGCGAAGAATCTTGACCCCAAAGACGTGACCCTAACAGTCTGTTCTCCGGACATCTGACAACTGTTCTCCGGCATCGGCCGATACAATATAAAATGGAGGTAAATTAATGAAGCTGATCAGAATACCCTTGGGTATATACCAGGCAAACTGCTATATATTATGGGATGAAAAAACGGGAAAAACCGCAATAATCGATCCCGGCGGTGATTTCATAGAATTAAAACGCATAATTGAGGAAAAAGACCTGGACTTGCAATATGTAATTTTGACTCATGCTCATGCCGATCATATAGGCTCCGTGGGAGAATTGAAAACCAATTACAATATAAAAGTGGCGGTACACATTGAAGATTATGAAATGCTGAAAAGCAGAAGTATCAATCATTCCGATGTAATGGGAAATAAAATAGTTGAAATAGAAGCCGATGTAAAATTAAAAGACGGAGACATAATAACCATAGGTGATGCGGAACTACACATAATACACACACCGGGACATTCAAAAGGAAGTATCAGTATAAAAAGCGGCGATATTATATTTACGGGAGATACATTGTTTGCGGGTTCAATAGGGAGGACTGATTTAGAAGGCGGTTCCTACAAAGAAATAATTAAGTCAATAAAAGAAAAAATAATTGTTCTTCCGGAAGAAACGAGAGTGTATCCGGGGCACGGACCTTCCACATCCGTAAAAACGGAAAAGGAAAGCAACCCATTTTTACAATGAACAATTAATTTACGGGAGGAAAAATAATGTCAAGTTACAAAAGGACACATATGTGCGGTGACATAACAACAAATGATATAGGAAAAGAAGTATCTTTGGCAGGGTGGGTTCAGAAAAACAGGGACCTTGGGGGTTTGTTGTTTTTGGATTTAAGAGACAGGACCGGATTGGTTCAAATAATATTTGATAAAGACAAAAATGAGAACCTTTTTAAAGCTGCTGAAGGCGTAAAAAATGAATATGTAGTATCCATATCCGGAACAGTGCAAAAAAGAGAAGGCGCTGTAAATACAAAAATAAAAACCGGAGAAATTGAAATCATGGCTTCCGGCATTGAAGTACTCAGTAAAGCGGAAACACCGCCAATTTACATTGAAGATGATTTAAACGCATCCGAAAGTATAAGGCTGAAATATAGATATCTTGACTTAAGAAGACCTGTAATGCAAGAAAAGCTTTTTATAAGAAATAAGGTTTATAAAATAATAAGAGACTATTTTTATGATAACGGATTCATAGAAACAGAGACACCTTTTTTATCAAAAACAACCCCCGAGGGTGCCAGAGACTATTTGGTACCCAGCAGGGTGCAACCGGGCAAATTCTATGCTTTGCCTCAGTCCCCTCAGATTTTCAAGCAGATACTCATGGTGTCCGGCTTTGATAAATATTTTCAAATAGTGAAATGTTTTCGCGATGAGGATTTGCGGGCTGACAGGCAGCCTGAATTCACTCAACTCGATGTGGAGATGTCTTTTGTTGAAAGAGAAGATGTCATAGGAGTTATTGAGGGGTTAATGGTTAAGGTTTTTGAAAGCATCAAGGGTGTGGAGCTGAAACCTCCTTTTATTAGATTAAAGTATGAAGAGGCAATGAACAGATACGGCTCGGATAAACCGGATATTAGATTCGGTTTAGAATTAAATGATTTGGGCGACATATTAAACGATACGGAATTTAAAGTTTTTTCAAATGCACTAAAGTCCGGAGGATCTATAAAGGCAATAAATGCTGAAGGCTGCGGCTCAAAGCTGAGCAGAAAGGATATAGACGGACTGGGTGAGTTTATAAAAACCTACAAAGCAAAGGGGCTTGCGTGGATTAATATCACAGAAGAGGGCATTAAATCGCCCATAACGAAATTCTTATCTGAAAAGGAATTACAAGCCATAATTGATAAAATGGATGCAGAATCAGGCGATATTATCTTAATCGTAGCTGATAAGGATGAGATTGTATACGATTCTTTGGGGCAGTTAAGACTGGAATTGGCGCGCAGATTTGATTTGATTGATAAAAATGCAGAAGGCATATTATGGGTTACTGATTTTCCACTTTTAGAATTTGATGATGAAGAAAACAGATACGCAGCCAAGCATCACCCGTTTACATCCCCCATGGACGAAGACATTCCATTACTTGATGGGAACCCGGGTAGCGTAAGGGCAAAAGCTTATGATATAGTGCTTAACGGTTATGAGTTGGGCGGCGGAAGCATTAGAATACATGACAGCGGATTACAGGAAAAGATGTTCAATGTCCTGGGGTTTACCAAGGAGCAGGCATGGAATAAATTCGGGTTTTTACTGGAAGCCTTTAAATACGGCACACCTCCTCACGGCGGAATTGCATTGGGAATAGACAGATTGGTGATGCTGCTTACCGATACAGACAACATAAAAGACGTTATAGCATTTCCAAAGACCCAAAGCGCAACCTGCTTGATGACGGAAGCACCCTCGGTCGCTGACGAAAAACAGCTGTGCGAACTGAACATTAGATTAAATAAATAATATAGAGGCAATTATGGATTTTTTAACAAGGACAAGATTATTGATTGGAGACGAAGCAATACAAAAACTTGAATCAAGCACCGTGGCAATATTCGGCATCGGCGGGGTAGGCTCTTTTGCCGTTGAGGCATTGGGCAGATGCGGTGTAGGGAATTTGGCATTGATAGATTCCGATAAAATAAATATTACAAATGCCAACAGGCAGATTCACTCAAATGAAAAAACCGTAGGGAGATATAAAGTTGATGTAATGAAAGAAAGATTGGAAGAAATAAATCCTGCGATAAAAGTGCAAACTTATAATAGGATGTATAATGAGGATACAAAGGATGAACTTATAAACGGCAGTTATGATTATGTTATCGACGCCATAGACACGGTGTCCTCAAAGATAAGCCTAATAATAAACTGCATCGATAGAGGAATACCAATTGTCAGTTCTATGGGTGCCGGTAATAAATTAGATCCGGCGAAACTTAGAATAGCAGATTTATATGAAACGAGTATGTGTCCATTGGCCAAAATTATGAGACATGAACTTAAAAAACAGGGAATTAAGGCTTTAAAAGTAGTATACTCAACAGAGAAGCCGTTAAAGATAAATACCGTATTTGAGACTCAAAAAGAGTCAGGGGAAAAAAGCGACGCAAATATCAGTATATATAATAAGGCGCCAATAGGCAGCATAGCCTTCGTACCATCCGTTGCCGGATTGATGTTGGCCTCAGTGGCGGCAAGGGACTTGATAGGCATACCTTGATGTGTATGCGGTTGACATGAAGTCACAATTATAGTATCATTTATACCGTTAGGGGGTATAAATATGGATGGTAAAACTGAAGAAAATAAAATGAACATTATAAATCGCTTAAAGAAGATAGAAGGCCAGGTAAAGGGCATACAAAGGATGGTTGATGACGGTAAATGCTGCGAAGATATAATGATTCAAATATCGGCAATAAGAGCGGCAATAAAT
>CAZMPR010000169.1:0-819 GCA_964568265.1 uncultured Clostridiaceae bacterium
AGCGGACTTATGGAGCGTATGAATATGAAGAAAATATTGAAAAACAATTGGCTCATATACTTAGCAAGATAGGCAACGCAGGAAAAGTTTCGGTGATGATTACCTATAAGAGCAGCAAAGAATTGATTATGGATAAGGATAAATCAAAAAATGATAAAATCACAAATGAAAAGGATAATGACGGAGGAACAAGAGTTATAAATGAGCTGGTAACCAATGATAAAACAGTTACGGTAAACGAACAGGGAGGCAATTCAAAGGCTGTCGTAACGAAGGAAATAAATCCGGAAATAAAAGGTGTGATTGTTGTTGCCGAAGGCGCAAAAGATGTAAAAGTAAAGCGTAAACTTACGGATGCCGTTCAAACGGTTTTGGATATTCCTGCATATAGGGTTATGGTTTTGGAAACTAAATAATATGGGAGGGGTTTAAATGAAGTTTAATATAAACAGGAAAACAATTTCCATATGTTCTCTTGTTTTAATATTATTTATTGTGGGTTATGCGTATAATGTATTTGTCAGTTCCAGGTATAAAACATTTGATTTGGATTTTAATGACGATATGTCAATGGATTTAGAAAGCCAAGAAATCATTCAATCCGATAATAAAGGCAGCTTAAGTATTATTGAAAGCCAAAAAGACGAGGAATTATCTAAGGAGAGTTCTACTTTTTTTACCGAATACAGGATTGAAAGGGATAAAAACAGAAGTAAGGAATATGATATGTGGCAAAATATAATTGAAAGCGAAAGAGCAGAACCAACCTTTAAGACTCTTGCTCAGGAGGAAATAGTAAAAATTGTAGCCTTGACTGAG
>CAZMPR010000169.1:829-3839 GCA_964568265.1 uncultured Clostridiaceae bacterium
ATTATAGAGAATTTAATAATCGCCCGGGGCTTTAAAGATGCCTTGGTATTTCTGACAGATGATTCCGTAACAGTATTGGTTGAAGCAAATGAGCTGAATCCTACAAACATAGCGCAAATTCAGGATATAGTAATGAGGAAAACCAAGCTGGGAGCTAACAATATAAAAATAATGAAGAAAGATTAGTTATGTTTGTAAACGAAGTATTGATTTGTTATAATACATATAGAAAAATGATAGAAATTGGAGGTGCAAAGTTTGCAGAACGATAATACTATCAAAGAATACGGCAGTGTTAGAATTGCAGATGATGTAGTCGCTACAATTGCTGAATTGGCTGCAAAAGAAGTTAAAGGAATTATCGGAATGAGCGGCGGTATAGCGGACAGCATCACTGAAATGTTGGGGAAGAAGAACCCTACAAAAGGAATAAAAGTTGAAGTTGGTGAGAAAGAAACCGCTATTGATTTATATGTAGTTGTTGAATACGGTGTAAGGATTCCGGATATTGCATGGCAGGTGCAAGAAAATGTAAAGAAGGCTGTGGAAACAATGACAGGCCTTAGTGTTGTTGAAGTGAATATTCATATACAGGGTGTTAATATAGAAAAGGAAACTAAAGAAGAATAATGACTTACTCTAACCCTCTGATAGAATCAGAGGGTTAGTTTGAATCTAATATTTAAAATACGGGAGGGCCTATGAGCAGGCGAACAGTCAGAAAAGGTATTTTTAAAGCTTTATATATCAGAAGCTTTTTAGAAGAAATGGATTTTAATAAAGAGGTGGAAGAGGCTTTCCGAGAGGATGCCATTCTTTGGTTTGATCAAGATGATAATGATATCAGTTTATTTACGGATATCAATGATAATGATAAGATTTTTTTTACGGATTTGATAAAGGGTGTCATAAAGAATATAGACTCAATAAATGAAATCATAGAGGATAATTTGAAATCCTGGAAAATGAACAGAATTGCAAAAACAGATTTGGCAATATTGCAATTGGCTGTTTATGAGATTTTTTACAGAGATGATGTGCCTGACAGCGTGGCAATAAATGAAGCTGTAGAATTGGGCAAGGAATACGGTACCGATGATTCCGGAAGCTTTATAAACGGAGTTTTGGGCAAAATTGTGAGAGAGTTTAAGTCATAGAGATAAGGGTATCCAACGGTAATTTGGACATGCTTTTTTTAGGAGGTAGGGATGGAAAAAGCAAAGGTTTTTACGGTTTCGGAAGTAAATACTTATATAAAGCTCCTTTTAGAAAAGGATTTATTTTTATCATATATTTATGTAAAAGGTGAGATTTCCAATCTTAAAATTCATACTTCCGGTCATATGTATTTCACTTTGAAGGACAAGTACTCCCGCATCAAATGTGTCATGTTTAAGAGCAGTTTGTCAAAAGTGAAGTTCAGGCCGGAAGAAGGCATGCAAGTCGTAGTCAGAGGTTATTTTTCCATTTATGAAAGAGATGGTCAATACCAGTTGTATTCCGAAAGTTTAATTTTGGAGGGAACCGGGGAGTTATATAAAGCTTTTGAGCAGCTGAAGGAAAGGCTGCAAGAGGAAGGCTTGTTTGATAAGAATAGGAAGAAGCCGTTGCCCTTTTATCCTAAGAATGTGGCGGTTATAACTTCTCCCACCGGGGCAGCGGTAAGGGATATTATTTCCATTGCAAAGAGGCGGAATCCAAATATTAATATTTGGCTGTATCCTGTTCTTGTTCAAGGTCCCGGGGCTTCCGCGGAAATTGCCCAAGGGTTAAGTTATATTAACACTTTGGATAATATAGATGTTATTATTACCGGCAGAGGCGGCGGCTCCATAGAAGAGCTGTGGGCTTTTAATGAGGAAATTGTGGCAAGGGCTATTTATAATTCACGGATACCCGTGGTATCGGCGGTAGGGCATGAGACGGATTATACCATAGCCGATTTTGTTGCGGATATCAGAGCTGCCACTCCCTCAGCAGCTGCAGAATTGGTGGTGCCGGAGCTGCAACAATTGAAAACTTATATAAAAAAAATAGACAGTCAAATATATTTAGGTATATTATCTTATGTAAAGGATAAAAGAACCAGGCTTGATAATATTGCCAAGAGCTATGCTTTCAGGAATATAGAAACAAAGGTTATTAACCTGAGGCAAACCTTGGAGTTATTAAAGGATAAACTGAGCGATAATATACTGGATTATGTTAAAAATAATAGAGATAATCTGAAACAAAACATAGAGAAGTTGAGCATTTTGAATCCTGCATCAAATTTACTGAGGGGTTATTCCTATGTCAAAAAAGAAGAGGATGGACTTTTGGTAACATCTGCGGGTCAGATATCAGAAGGTGAAGATATCAGGATTTTTATGAAGGACGGGAATATTTTAGCAACTGTTAAATCAAAATGTAAAGGGGATTATTATGAGTAAGGATCTGAGCTTTGAAAAAGCCATGGAGAAGCTTGAGGGAATAGTAGACAATCTGGAAAACGGCAATTTAAATCTTGATGAAGCATTGAAGGCCTATGAAGAAGGAATTGTCTTATCTCAATATTGCAATAAAATACTGGAAGAAGCCGAAGGTAAAATAGTAATGATTACAAAAGAAGAGGATATTTATAAAGAAATAAGTTTTTTGGAAGAGGAACGGTAATGAATTTACAAAAGTTTATTGCAGAGAAAAAGATTTTTATAGAAGAGGCGTTAGAAAAGTATATCTGTGATGATTGCAATACCCCTGTGTTATATGAGGCTATGGCTTATAGTATGTTTGCAGGTGGTAAAAGGCTTAGACCTATTCTTGCTGTTATGTCCTGTGAACTTTTCGGCGGTTCAGTAGATGAAATAATGCCCTTCGCATGCAGTATAGAGCTTATTCACACCTATTCCTTGATACATGATGACTTGCCGGCTATGGATAATGATGATTTCAGGAGGGGAAAACCGACAAACCATAAGGTTTATGGTGACGGGTTTGCTATTTTGGCCGGTGATGCTTTATTAAACAA
>CAZMPR010000170.1:0-3832 GCA_964568265.1 uncultured Clostridiaceae bacterium
AACATAATTAGACAAAACGAGGCTATACCGGCAACCGTAGCGATTATCAACGGGCGAATAAAGGTTGGTCTAAGCGTAGACCAAATAGAGCAGCTTTCAACCGGCAAAGATATAAAAAAAGTTAGCAGACGCGATATACCTTATGTGATTGCGATGGGGTTAAACGGTGCCACTACGGTAGCCTCTACAATGATTTTCTCAAATATGTGCGGCATAAAGATATTTTCTACAGGCGGGGTAGGAGGCGTGCACCGCGATGCTGAAAAAACGTTTGACATATCAGCAGACTTAACAGAACTTTCAAACACTTCCGTAGCTATCGTATGTGCCGGTGTAAAATCAATTTTGGATATAGGACTAACATTAGAAAAACTGGAAACTTTGGGTGTTCCCGTAATAGGATATAAGACCAATAAATTCCCCGCTTTTTATTTAAGAGACAGTGGGTTTAAAACAGATATTAAAGCTGATACAACAATTCAATGCGCTGAAATCTTAAAGGCAAAATGGGATTTAGGACTTCGTGGCGGTGTAATCGTAGCCAATCCTATACCACAAAAATATGAAGGAAACAAATATCTAATTGATAAAGCTATAAAAACCGCTTTGAATGAAGCAGAAATACATAAAATCTCGGGGAAGGACATTACTCCTTTCCTTTTGGATAAAGTCAAAGAATTAACCGGCGGTGAAAGCTTGGAGGCAAACATTGCCCTCGCTAATAATAATGCTGATTTAGCCGCAAAAATCGCCGTTGAATACAGTAAGCTATAAAATTATTTTATAGCTTACTGTTATTTTGTGTTCTATATACATTACTTCATAAATTATAATGTTAGCAAGAAAAACTTTCATGTAAAAATCGGTACTATTTATCACTTTCATATGCCTTTCTAAAGAGCAATAAATAAGTATCCCTGGTCATTTCCCTCGGATTACTATCGTTAGAACCGTTTTTTACGGACATTTCAGCTAATAATTCAAAATCATCCGGATTTACATCCAAAGATCTGATTCCAGGCAAGCCTATTTTTTTTGACAGTTCTTTGATGTACTCTATGCCTTTGACAGCAGCTTGGTAGTTATTTTTCTCTTCTATACCCATAGCCCTGGCAATTTTCGCATATTTGTATTCTACTGCCGGCAGATTATATTCCATAACATAAGGAAGTAAAATTGCATTGCACATACCATGAGGTGCATCATAAATACTGCCTAATGATTCTGCCATGCAGTGCACTGAGCCCACATCGGCATGGCTGAAGGATAATCCCGCCATAAGACTGCCCAACATCATCTTGTCTCTGGCTTTTATATTACTGCCGTTTTTCACTGCCTCCGCTATGTTTTGTGAAATAAGCTCTGCTGCATAAATACCCACAGCTTCGGCAAGCGGTTCCGTACAATTTACCGTATAGCCTTCAATAGCATGGGTCAATGCATCAATCCCTGTTGATGCTGTTATCATTGGAGGAACTGATAATGTAAGCTCCGGGTCTACTATAGCTGTCTTTGCAGCAATTGCCGTGCTTTTAATTGTAAATTTAAACTTTTCCTTTGTATCAGTAATGACGGAAGAAAATGTGATTTCACTGCCGGTTCCGGCAGTTGTAGGTATGGTGATAAGAGGTAAACAATCATCTTTAATTTTACCTTTACCCTGATAATCCCGTACCCTCCCTCCCTGCCTTGCCAACACTGTAACTGCTTTGGCTGCATCTATGGAGCTTCCGCCGCCAAATGCTATTAGCACATCAATCGATTCTTTTTTAGCTTCTTTTGCACAATTTTCTACATTATAATCCTTAGGGTTCGCCTCAATTTCGTCATAAACCACATAGTCAATACCCGATTTTGCAATTATATCCGATACCCTTTTTGTTAATCCGGATTTAACTAAGCCTTTATCGGTAATTATCATGGTTTTCTTTGTACCTAACGCTTTCAGTTCCTCGCCCAGAACCTCGATTTTACCCGCACCGTAAATAATTTTAGTAGGCAGAACAAATTCAAATGGTTTAATCATATGTATTACCCTTTCATATTTATTTTCTAATTTCAAATAACACCCTTTACACAATTATAAAATATTCGGATAATTATTAAAACCCCAGTTCGAACCCTTACTTTTCTGTTCTAATATAAAAAAATCACTCCCAAATAGAGTGACAATAGAATTTGTGAAGTTAGGTCAAAAAAGATGCCACTTCTTTGATCCCTAAAATTCGCTATTTTCATATATTCTATCATATTTCAGAAAGGAGGGCAATGAATTTTAAAGAGAAGCAAATTGCGTTGTAGACATTTTTTCTACTAAAAATCCTAAATCAAGCATACAAAAAGAATTTTCAGCTTCTTAGATTTCAAATTTTTATAGGTTTTTCCATACCTAACTGCAAAATTTCTGCCTTATCCACAAAAATGGGCGCACTTAACCAATTTTTCTGTGGAAAACTTTTTGTTTTTCAGCTTTTTTTGTTAAATCTTATGCAGTTTTTAAACTTCGCATCAGTTCAGGCTGTTTTTGTTTTATTCTTCCTATTGCCATAGCCAACATCACCAAAAGCGCCAGGCTGCATTTTGATTCCATTTTCTTTAGTCCTCGGATAAAATGCCTTTCAAATCCATACACATTGTCTATCCTGCTATTTACCCTCTCAACTGCCGTCCTTGACTTATATTCTCTTTCCCATGCATAACTGGATCTGGCAAGCGGTGTAAATCTTCTCCTGTCTTCCTCAAGCTTTATCCTTACTGACTTATTATGATAGGGACACTTATCACATCCCTTACATTTAATCCCACTGCTTTTGCAGGGGCATATATACTTTAAGGCCTCTCTATCTTTCTCAAAACCTCCATACCCCATTAGGTGTCTTTCACCCATTACAGGATCATAACAATATATACTACCGTAATTATCATACCCTATTATGTTGTCTCTTCCTTCAAACATCCGTACTTCAAACTTATCTTTCCAGCCGTTTTTCATGTCTATAACCGGCTTTATGCCATGTTTGTCCCAAAGATATTTTATTGTGTCCGTGTCATCATATCCCCTATCTCCAAACCAGTATTTACACCTCTCTAATATCTCAGGATGCTTCTTTTCAATTTTTTCTATCAGCTTTTTACCTTCCGGTATTTCGGCTTCACTTGCCTTTGTTATGCTAAATGCTACTGGTAATTCATACTCTGTATCTACAACAAGATGTAGCTTATACCCAAACCAGCTTTTTACCTTTTCCCACAAGGTACCATCTTCACGTATACCATTGTATTTCTTTATTCCAGTATTTGCATCTAAATCTCTCCTACCATCTTCCTCCGCAGCTTTATTTTCTTTTTTAGCATAGGACTCTATAGCTTTCCCATCTATACCAAGCTTTCTCCCAAAGTCGGGCAATAGCTTCATTATCTCTCCAAGTACATTATCAAACATCTCATCTACAGCTTTCTGCTCTTTTACAATGTTTGATAAAAATCTGCTGTAATTCCAGGCATTAGGCACCATGGGTTCTCTTCCAATTTCTTTTCCGTTTTCATCTTTAATTATCCTGTATTTCCTGAAACCACATGCATACCTTAATTGCCCGTTTCTTGATAACTCCTCAATCAGCTTTTCAGTACTCTCATGCCTGAATACTACACCTGCTATAACTGAATTCCACATAGCCCTTACAGGATAATCATTCCGACCATTGCCCCTACCTTTTTCAAGTTTCCTTACCAGCTTTTCATCAGCTAAATTCTCAAGTACCAGATTTAATTTATTTAAATGGTGAAGAGACAAAGTAAATGCAACTTTTTCGAAATAAAACCCAATGTGTAG
>CAZMPR010000171.1:0-3793 GCA_964568265.1 uncultured Clostridiaceae bacterium
TCAATTCCCTTTGGCCCACCAAGACCCCTGGAAGACCCGTACACATAACTTATCCCAGTGCCCTCTTCCATTGTAGGTACATCTGGAAGCAAGGTAGTTCGCTCATCAGAAAATACTACTACCACTTCTATTTGTCCTGATTCTGATGGTCCTGTAACCTCTCCCACTGTGGCAAAGCCTACATCTATATGTCCTCCCATCAAACTAGTTATGACCTTGCCACCTCCACCTAATTGAACTGGCACAAATTTGGAACCATATATTTTATTTATCATAAGAATAGAGAAGTGAGAATTACTACCAACAGTGCTAAATCCGGCTAGTACTTCATTATCTTTAGCATATTCCATTAATTCCTCAACCGTTGTAAAACGGCTCTCGCCTGGCTTAATCGAAATGGTTCCTGGATCATAAACATGGTTGGCAATAATCGTGAAATCCTCTAATGTTTCTTTTCTTTTTGTAGAAGGATTTTTATAACCAGAAACCAACCCATTAATTGCAGCAATCTTGTAACCATCAGGCTTGGCTTTCTGTAAGTCCTCCCAGCCGACCCAACCATTACCTCCTGGCTTATTCTCAACAATAACTGAGATTCCTAATTCGTCTTCTAAATCAGCGGCTAATACACGGAACCCTAAATCTGTTCCACCCCCTGCATCATAAGGGACCATTATTGTAATTGTCTTTGATGGAAAACCCTTCTCTACAACTTTATCATTACTAGATATATTCGCAGTACCACAAGCTGTGATACCAAACATGGATAAAACAAGTATTATCAAAAGTAAATAACGTTTTATCATTGATTAAAACCTCCTTATAATTTTAAATTTTTTACAACCAATCGCTACATCCAATCTTATTTTGCTCCCCCCTTATCTATTACCGTAATCACAACTATTGAGCTAAACCGCTAAATTGAGAAACCAAACTTTTAATACCCTTAGTCAAAATTGATACATCTGAACCAATAGTCAAAGCTCTGGCACCTTTTTCATAAAACTGTCTAGCTTCTTGGAAATCTCTAACAGCAAGAAAGGTGCTCTTACCCGCTTTGTATACCCTGTCCAAAATTTGATTCTCAATCTCAATCACTTTTGGGTGCGTCGTCTGTCCAGGTATACCCAATGATTGTGAAATATCCCCAGCACCTGTAGTAAATAGATCTATCCCATCTGTTGCAATAATCTTTTCCATATTAGAAATTCCCTCTTCATCTTCAATCTGGGCAATAAGCAAAACTTCATTATTGGCTGCCTTTACGAAATCAATTATTGGGATAGCACCATATCGTTGAGCACGACCAGTTCCAGTTATCCCCCTTATGCCAGATGGATAGTATTTGACACTTTCGACAATTTGAAGGGCTTGGGTGGCATTCCTAACATGGGGAGCCATGATACCTGAAACCCCACAATCAAGTAACGGGGATATGCAAGCTATATCTGGTATTCTTACAACAGTTGCTATACCCACAGCGTCACATGCCCTTACAAAATCACCTATAGTTTCTAAATTGAAAAGTCCATGTTCGGCATCAATCCGTACAAAATCACAACCAAATACTCCCGCAATTTCAGCAATCATAGGGTTTGGTATAGTCACAACCAATCCCAAAACCAACTCGTTGTTAGCTATCGATTGTTTTAAGTTTTTTCTATGAATCTTACCCATTTTTATTCCTCCATTTTCATTATATTTGCTATGTACACTTGTGAAATACCACAACCCGCATAAATACGGGTTATTCTCCTCATAAATCAAGGTAAGTCTTCTCCGATTTCTGGCCCTGCTTTTAAACCAAGTATTTTTATTACTAATGCCGCTTTTTATGCTACCAATACTTGCAAAGGTACACTTACTGATTTAAAGTTTGATAAAGCCCATATTCCTATAAATCGATATTCTTCTTTATCATAGGTAAATTCGTATTTCCCTTTATTAAATTATATTCTACATTGTTTCTTCAATCCCTTCTTTTTTTATAAATTATTTAAATTTTTTATTAAAGCACAAATTTAATTGATAAATCGGTAAGAAAAGGAAGCCTAGCTTTCCCAACATACCAAAAAAATTTGAATTGAAATTTGTGAAAGTATACGACAGATGGATAAAAAAATGATAGTAATTACAAACTTAAAAATTAAATAACAATAGCTGTATTTGTAATAAACATTTTAAATACAAGAGATCCAAAGGAAGTACAAAAAGAGTTAAATCAATACCCAAACCTACATATATACATATCCGAAAGACAGGGGATATTCATATAAAGCGGTATCCAAAGATTGCTGCCACATAGCTGATAGATTCCATGTTAATCCTTCTAGCAACGCTTTAAAGAATACTTAATAGGCTTAAATACCTTGTGCTGTCTTAATCTATTAAGCTGTAAATATGAAGATAATATTATCAATACACAAATTTTTTTATACATCCTACTATGGGTTTAGTTTATCGGGGTTTCCCTAGCACGAGGAATAGACGATTATTGAAATATTTTAATAAATAATGCAATTTTACAATACTCTTATTAATTCAACTAGGAAAAACAAAATCTGGAAAAACAAAATTTTTGTGAATATAACATTTTTAATGTAGGAATAAATCATTATGTGTTATACAATGTAAGAGGCGTTATAATTTATGTTTAGCGCTGTATTAACAATAAACAGGAGGTGCATTTATGACTGCTACCTTAGATGTGAGAATACCTGCATAAGCCATAGCAATACTGCTTTAAATATTATTTGATACTGTTATTTTCCACAGACCTTTTTTCGAATGTAACCTCGTGCTAACTAAGACGTTATGCGTTATCCAACTAATTACCAATTAAACAAACGGCTGTGGTTATTGCCTTTCCGATAATGCCTAGCGTTAGGAGAGATATACTGATCCATAGAATCTGTATGAATTATAGCAAACAATCAGTGAAGAGGGACTATGAACACAACTGCTTTATAATACGAGATTCCTATGATACGATTAAATAAAAAAATCCTCATAAATGAATTAAGGTATAATTGTTATGAGAAAACAATTTCTTAATTTAGAGGACGATTATGTCTGTAATTGATATGGTACCACCAAATGAAATCCTATGAGAATGCTACCTCCGAAGATGAGAAGGGGTATAAGCGTTGGGAAGGTAGAAAAGCTTGTGGTAGCAAACGGTATAGTTGCTGAATTAGGAGATACTAGAAATTATAAATATTCAAAGCAAATAATGAAAATGGCAGGATATAGATTGAGTTGGGCGAAGAAAGTTTGGGAGATAAATCTGTCATAAAGAGGTTCTACTACTATATAAATTGAGCAAGAAGTCGCTGTTTATAAGAATATACAAGTGCTACTATTATTAAATGAAGATTAAATAGATATCTCAAGGGGAAATTCTAACTACTTCCGAAATAATTTATTAAAAAATATAAAAGTAAAGAAGTAAGTATTGAAAAATACTACTTGATTTAAAGAGGAGGATATTATGGATAACAAGGTTCTTGTAATCTTCACAGGTGGCACAATTGCCATGAAGGTAGATAAAAATATTGATGCTGTGGTACCAAGTATCGGATCCAATGAATTAATTGGCATGATAAAAGAATTAGATGAATTAACAGAAATAGAAGTTAAAGATTTTGCAAATATACCAAGCTCTCACATGAGCCCAAACCATATGCTGGATTTAGCAAATATAATTAAAGAAAATATTGATAGACCAAATTTAACAGGTATAATTGTTATTCATGGAACAGATTTATTGGAGGAAACAGCTTATTTCTTAGAC
>CAZMPR010000172.1:0-1830 GCA_964568265.1 uncultured Clostridiaceae bacterium
CTTTGTTATTTCAGAAGCGTTTACATTTAAATACGCAGCCGCATTAAAAAGCCTGGCACCGTCCAAGTGAATCGGGATGCTGTGTTTCTGTGCTATATCATATACTTCTTTCATAATACTTAAAGGTACCACGGTACCGTTGGCCAATGCGTTTTCCATACAAATCAGGCCTGTTTTAGGCTCATGGATATCATCAGACCTAATACCGTTCAGTACAGCCTCGGGATATAATATATCATTTGCAGATTTTAAAGTTCTCAGCTGGACACCCGATAAAACCGCGGTGGCACCGGCTTCATGAACCACAATATGCGAATTCTCACCGAGTATCACTTCATTACCCCTTTGAGTATGTGTCATGACGGCAAGTTGGTTGCCCATAGTACCGCTGGGAACAAAAAGAGAAGCCTCTTTACCTACCATATTTGCCGCTAAAGCTTCCAATTTATTGACCGTGGGATCGTCGCCGTAAACATCATCGCCCACCTCCGCATTAGCCATGGCATGTCGCATTTCATTTGTCGGCATGGTTACCGTATCACTGCGCAAATCTATATATTTCATCATTTACACCTCCAAAGTTTTATAGGTATATTATACATTATCGATATATAATTGTCATATTTATTAGTATGGATATATAAAAGAGGTGAAGGTGATGAATTTTAATCTAAAAAAAAGCAGAGTGTTCTATATAGCTTTATCTGCTTTTTTATTGATGTTCATAATTAATTATTCGAATACAATAGTTAAGACTGTGGAGGTATTTAAAACCAATATTGAAATAGGTAAAGTGGAAAAACAAGGCTACAGGAACTACAGCGCATTGGACGGGAAGCTCAGGTTCTTGATGCCATCAACCTGGGAGGTATGGGAACAAAGCTTCTCCGGCGGTGAGATACTGTATCATTTAAACTTCTTGGCACCGAATAATAGGATACGCGGCTTTATACAAATATGGAAGATGGAAAAACCATTGGAACAGTTTTTAGAGGAATCGGAGAAATCTCCGGCAGATTCCGCCGAGTATAAATTTTATTCAAGAAAAGAGATAATAGTAAATGGCAGTAAAGGTTTTTTGGTTCAATATGAAAAGGCTAACAGCAAAGGGAAAACATACAGGACCTATGAAAGCTTTTTGCAAGGAAGCGACGGACATATTTATAGGGCAAGCTTTTACATGCAAGGGAAACACTGGAGAAACTATTACACCATATCCTTCAATAAAATAATTCAATCTTTCAAAGTAAAGCAAGAATAACTTTAATCATAGTGATAAAGTTTAAATTATTTAGAGGAATTATATAGATTATAATAGAATATCTAAAGAAAAATTAAGCATAAATATTTTGTTTATGGCTTATGAACGATTAATATACTAACGGCAAACCGTAATAAAAAGAAAGGCAAGTGAAGAAATTGATAAGCATACAAAAAGTAGAAGATGCTCATAGAAACATTAAAGATTTTGCTAAAGTAACACCTCTTCTTTTTTCGGAAGCATTTGAAAACAAATTGGGGTTTAAATTGATTCTAAAAGCCGAAAATTTGCAAACCACAAATTCATTTAAAATTAGAGGATCAAGCAACTGCATAATAAACAAAGTTAGAACGGCACCGGAAATAAAGGGAGTAGTTACCGCATCATCGGGAAACCATGGTCAGGCTGTTGCATATATGGCCTATAAGTTGAGGCTGCCGGCGACGATTGTGATGCCTGAAACGGCACCCAAAGCGAAAATAAATGCTGTATCCGGGTGGAAGGCAAAGATAGAGCTGTGCGGCATCACCTCGGGAGAACGATTGGTTCGCATGCATCAAATAGCTGCA
>CAZMPR010000172.1:1840-3779 GCA_964568265.1 uncultured Clostridiaceae bacterium
GTTCCACCCTACGATCATTACGATATTATTGCCGGACAGGGCACTATAGGAAAAGAGATATTGGAACAATTGCCGGATGTAGATGTTGTTTTGGTTCCCATAGGCGGTGGCGGGCTTATATCGGGGATTTCATACTATATTAAAAACATAAATCCTAAAGTAAGAGTTATAGGTGTGGAACCCGAAAAAAGTAATTCTATGTATGTTTCTTTGGAAAAAGGCGCTATTACCCGCCTCGACAAGACAAAGTCCATTGCAGATGGCCTATTATCATTGGAACCCGGTTCATTGACCTTTCCCATAGTGAAGGAATGGGTGGATGAAGTAATAACAGTAAGCGAGGGGGAGATATTCGAAGCGATAGGAAAGTGCATAGAATATTATAAAACCGTTCCCGAGCCATCCGGAGCCGTTAGCGTGGCAGGAGCACTTAAGGGTGGCTGGGGTGCAGGAAAAAAAGTAGTTGCAGTAGTTAGCGGCGGTAACTTTGATATGGATAGTTTATCGGCTTTTATCGGTGCATGAAAAAAACAAAAGACACCGCCCCAAAAAGGTGTGGTGTCTTTTGTTAGGCATTTCATGTTGTGTCAGGATTGTTAAAACTTACAAAGATGTCGATTACCGATTTCTTAAGATAATACATTGTCCTTCAACTTTTCAACAGTGTTTTTTATTTGAGGGATAAGAGATAATCCCATGCATATTGCCGTATCTGTTCCGATTATCAATAAATTTACAGTCAATGAATACCAGATAGGATTCATACCTTCCGGTGCATAGCTGCCAAAGAATATAAATCCGGAAGCAAATGATGCTAAGAATCTTCCGAATCCGCCTATAGCCGAGCTAATGGCCAGATTCTTACGATTCAACCCCGCCAAACCCAATAATGCAAAAGCTATGGGATAATCCAGCAAAACCTGTGCCCAGTGCACCGCATAAAGCCCTTGTACCATTTGTAATAATCCATAGGCTAAACCCGCTGTTAAGCCGGCACCGGGACCAAATATATAAGAAAAAATAAACATAGGTAGCATACTGCCCGGTGTTATAGAACCGCCCTGTGGCCAACGATATAATCTGATATAAGACAGGGTAAAGGCCATAGCAATGCATAAACCGCCGTATACCAATGCATTTGTTCTCATTTTTCTGTCCTTTTTATAATGTGAAAGAAAGACAGATAAGCCGATGAGCAAAACAAGTATAATAATTGTCACAGGTTTTAATTCTTTCAGTTTACTGAACATTTTAATAAAATAATCCATTATGATCCTCCCTTTGACATGTCCTCGGAGGGAACTGTAAAATAAAAAACCGCCCCTAACGCGGCAGCTTCTCTTAAACAGAAACCGCTTCCCTTCGTTAGAATTAACTACACAGGTTCCAAGGGTCAGTGGCGAAGGCCACTATCTCAGCACATGCTCCCCTAGCGGACATTATCATATTTTTATTTACTTATAGCATACTACTTTAAATTTTTTACGTCAATATAAGTATCGTCAAAAAATTCCATGCTAAGGTGCCAATATAGTTTTTCAATTTAGGAAATAGTTTATTCTAAAATCCTTTAAATATTAATTGAAAGTTACTTTTTAAATTGATACAATGGTAAAGTAAATCAATGCTGGCATGGCTCAGGGGTAGAGCAGCTGATTCGTAATCAGCAGACCGAGAGTTCGAATCTCTCTGCCAGCTCCATTTTTATCCGAAGTCCCACTGTAAGGTGGGTATTCTTTTTTTCCTACAGTAATTTGGCAGCAAGTCGATCTATCTTTTTATTTTAAGGTGTATTGGTTTTGTCATAAAATTTGATATAATATAAATAATTATTATTTATAGGAAATGAATAATTAGGTTTTATTACATGCGGAAAAACAGTATCCGGAGTGAGAAAGATGAAGGTAAAGCTCAGATATATTTTATTGATTTTATCTAT
>CAZMPR010000173.1:0-3037 GCA_964568265.1 uncultured Clostridiaceae bacterium
GCTGACCTGGTCTTTGCCCCCACACTCGCCGTCAGGGAGTTTTGCTCAAGTATTATACTCCTCACTAACGCTCCTCTCGGATTGCTCCGGACGGGCTTACCCCTAAGCCGCACCATGCTCACAAAATAATATTTTGCTTACGTGGGTCGTTTCGCCTGCGACTGGCATCGACTTTCAACCACAGACCCGGCGTAACACTATTATTTATTATATACCTATTCATTATAATATACAAGAATATTAAATTTTATTTATATTTTTCAAGAATGGAGCCAATTAACATTACATGGCATTAAAATTATAAAACCTAAACAAGTTTTTTGGGCTCAAAAAACCACCACTTGTAAAATGTAAGTACCCTTTCTTTCTGTTATAAATATATAGATTCCAATAGATTTTTATTAAAAACCTTTTCTGCCTCATCCTCACTGATAGGCTGGCTGAATAAAAAGCCTTGCAGATAATTACTGCCGGCTTTTTTCATCTTAATAAACTCATCTTCCTTCTCAATACCCTCTGTAACTACTTTCAAATTCAACCCATGGGCAAGAGCAATTAGACTTTCCAATACACCTATACTATCCGACTTAATCAACCTGACCATCAGGCTCTTATCCAACTTTATCTTGTCTATGGGCATAAAGGTCAGATAATTCAAAGAAGAATAGCCGGTACCGAAATCATCCAGAGAAACCGCTATTCCTTTCTCTTTTAATCTGTTTAAAATATCTATTGTTTCATTCCTATTCTCCGCAAATATATTTTCAGTAATTTCTATCTCCAGCAAGGATGGAGGAATATCAAACTCCTCAAGAGCTTTAATTATATAATCATCAATATAGGTATCATAAAAGTGCTTTGGAGATAGGTTCACAGATATGGGCAGGGGCTTCAAACCTTTGTCTATCCACCTTCTAATTTGCCTGATAGCCTCTTTTATAACCCATTTCCCTATGGGAAGTATAAGGCCGGTTTCCTCTGCTATAGGTATGAATTCCTCGGGAGACATGCTGCTGCCTTTGATTCTGAGCAAGGCTTCAAAAGAATAAATTTTCCCAGTTTCTGTTTCTATTATCGGCTGGTAGAGCATAATGAGCTCTTCTTTTTCAAGGGCATTTCTGAGCATATTCTCAATGCTAATCCTCTCATTGAAGCTCTCTTTCATCTTTTCATTAAAAAAGAAGTATATGTCTTTCCCTGTCTTTTTTGCATTCCCCAGGGCAATATCCACCTTGATGAGAAGTTCATCTATCATGTCACCGTCTAACGGATACTGAACAATACCCATGGTAGCGGTTATACTGTTTCCCACATTATCTACAAAAATCTTTTCTTTTAAACATTTTCTTAACTTTTCAGCATGTTCTGCAATCTTTATTGGATCATCCTCTCTCAGCAAAACGAGAAATTCATCGCCGCCAAACCTGAACACCGTAGATTTCTCACTATCTACTCTTGTTATATTTAAGGCTATTTGTTTTAGCAGTTCATCCCCGTATGCATGACCGAAAATATCGTTTATATTCTTGAAGTCATCCAAGTCCAATAGTATCAGAGCGCCCCTTTGATTATTCCGCAATTCGGTTAACATTATTTCTGTAAGCTTCAGCCTATTATACAACATGGTTTGTGAGTCATGCACCGCTAAAAATTCTATTCTTTCAGCATACTTTTGTATCTCTTCGTATTGAGCTTTCAGCTCCGCTTCGCTTATCATCAGCCGGCTTACCGTATCTTCAAGTACACGATTTGCCGACTCAAGTTCTTCCTTATATTTTGTTTTTTCCGTAATATCCGTGTATATAGCATATCCGCCTAAAAGCCCATCTCTCATGTTTATTAGGATACCCCTTATTCTTGCTTTTACAGGAGCCCCATTTTTAGTATATCTTGTGGCTTCAAAATCCAAAACAGTCTTATCAAAAAGCATATTTGTAATACTTTTGGCTTCGACTTTGAATTCCGGCGGCATAACTAAATTATCCGGGTCCTTTCCTAAACATTCTTCTTTTGTATATCCGAACATTTTTAGAAAACTATCGTTAACATCGAAAATTATATGATTCTTATCAATGCATAAAATTCCATCGGGGCTGTTGACAAATAAGGCTTCGTATCTTTTGAGCAATACATCCTGCTGCTTTTGAATTCTTTTTATATTGCCGATATCCCTGGAAATAGCCAATACAAATAGAACCTCTCCGTCATCTCCAAACACCGGTACGGCTTTGCCCCAATCGTAATAATCCATCTTCGTGCTGTATGTCTCGCCTTCAACGGAACCATCATCGTTTCGCTGAAATCTGTGATAGTTTCTTTCCGCCTCTTCATCCTGTTTTAAAACTAATTCGGTAAGGGTATGTCTTTTGTATCCGTAAAATATAATTGAATGGGCATAATCGCTTCTGCCTATTATTTCTTCTTTATTTACTTTAGTAAGTTCCTCCATTGCTGCATTCCAAAGTATAATCCTGCCGTCCTTATCTATAGCATAGAAAGGATCCGGCATGACCTCTATAACACTTTCCAAAAACTTTATTCTATTCATAAAAACCTGCCTTCCTTAGCCTTTTGAAGTATCTAAAGACATCGGTTTAAATTCATTTGTTAAATACTTCTGCCGGAAGCGGCGGTAATTACAAAAACAGACTCAGCGCCGGCTCCAAGCAGAGCTTTGCTGCATTCCTCCACAGTGCTTCCGGTAGTAAAAACGTCATCAATCAACAAAACTCGTTTATTTCTTATATTATATAACATATTAATTTTAAAAGCATTATTAACATTAAATATTCTTTCAATTTTATCCAAATTATATTGTTCTTTGGTTATTGCGGTTCTTTTAAGACAAGGCAGCACCGGCAGTGAAATGTATCGGGATAAATGTTTCCCGATAATATAGGATTGGTTAAAACCTCTGAGAGACATTTTACTTTCATGTATGGGCACGGGAACAATAATATCCCCCTTTAAACCCTCTTTAAAGATGATATCAGCCATGAACTTTGCTAATACCTTTCCACCTTCTTTTTTACCGTCA
>CAZMPR010000173.1:3047-3658 GCA_964568265.1 uncultured Clostridiaceae bacterium
TCGCCTTTATATAAGAAGCAACTGTAAGCAGCGTGGAAACTGAAGCTTCTTTCTTTGCAGTCCGGACAAATATTATCAGAATAACTGTCCTTTAAGTCTTTGCCACATTTAATGCATCTCCTGCCATGAATAAATTCAATAGTAGATGCGCAGTAACTGCATAAGTTGCCTGAATCTTCTCTGCCGCACAGTATGCAATACTCTTTTTTTGGATACAAAGAATCTAAAAAAGAGGCATATAGCTTTTTCATACTCAATCCTTCTTACCTAATTTTAATAATTTATACTTAAGGCCGGAATACCTTTTAGTTATAAAATTATTCCTGACCATGGAATATATATATTTTTCCCCTCCGATAAGTACAACCATTTCCTTAGCCCTTGTAAGAGCGGTATAAAGGAGGTTTCTGGTAAGCAGCATAGGCGGACCCGGCATTACGGGCATTACAAGTACGGGAAACTCGGAGCCCTGAGACTTATGCACCGTCACCGCATAAGAAAGCTCCAGCTCATCCAAATCCTTCGGTTCATATTTCACCAATCTGTCCCCGTCATATAAAACTTCTACAACTTGTTCTTCGTTATCTATTCTTGTGATGATACCCATATCA
>CAZMPR010000174.1:0-3629 GCA_964568265.1 uncultured Clostridiaceae bacterium
AACTGTATTATCATTAAAACTCCCTACATCCGTAATTCCGCTTATTTGTAATCTTTCTCTGTCTTCCAAAGTTAATCTATGCTGTTTTCCCTTTCTTTCCTTATCGCCGTCCATATCAAAACCTCCCGAATATTGAACATAGGGCAAAACTTGTTATATATACATCTATATGCGAAAGATTACGAAATATGAATATCCTAAGGTTCCAAAATCTTATACATCTCCCTTGCCTCGCCTTTAACTACCTTCTCGTTTATATTGATTATTTCAACTTTTAACTTCCGGTCACCATATGCAATTTCTATAATGTCTCCGATCTCCACCTCAGTTCCCGGTTTCGCATTTCTGCCGTTTAAATATACCCTTTCCCCCATACAGGCGTCTTTAGCCACAGTCCGTCTCTTTATCAATCGGGATACTTTTAGAAATTTATCTAATCTCAAAAAATCACATCCATTGCAACAGATTATACGGGCAACAAAAAATCAGGCTGTTAACCTGATTTTCTATGTAACCCTATTACTTGTTTACAGATTCCTTCAACTCTTTACCCGGTTTGAATGCAGGAGCTTTTGATGCGGGTATCTTTATTTCTTCTTTAGTTCTTGGATTTCTTCCGACTCTGGCAGCTCTTTGTTTTACTTCAAAGGTTCCAAAGCCTACCAATTGTACTTTCTCCCCGTCCGCAAGGCTTTCTTTTACAGAATCAATAAATGCTTTTAAAGCTTTCTCGGTATCTTTTTTTGTCAATTCGCATTTTTCAGCCATGCTGGCAATAAGTTCAGCTTTGTTCATTAAATAATCCCTCCTAATTATTTATTCATGAGTTCTATATGCTATTCTCTATATTTGGCAAAAATCCTTCTTTTATTAACTAATTTTTATTTTTTTTTAGTTATTTCAAGGGTTTTTGCCTTATTCCATAAAACATCCATCTCATGTAAGGTCATTATATCAAGGTTTTTACCAAGACTCAAGGCTATTTCTTCCATAAATTTAAATCTATTGATAAATTTTTCTATTGTTAACTTAAGAGCTAATTCCGGCTGTATTTTAAGGAATCTGGCCACATTAACTACTGCAAACAGTAAATCTCCTACCTCTTCCTCTATTTTATCTATTTGTGTTGATTTATATACTTCTTTTAGCTCCGATAACTCTTCATCCACCTTTTCCATGGCTCCGGTAACATCATCCCAGTCAAACCCTGCCAAGGCAGCCTTTTCTTGGACCTTATAGCTCCTTGTCAAGGAGGGCATTGCTTTTGGTATGTTAAGCAAGGTCTCCAAATATTTATTTATACCTTTTTCTTCTCGTTTGGTTGCCTCCCAGCTTTTTTTCGCCCCGGTTTCGTTTGAAACCGATACATCGCCAAAAACATGGGGGTGTCTATTGATAAGCTTGTTGTTCAACACGGTTAAAACATCGTTTAAATCAAACTCCTCTTCTTCGAATCCGATTTGTGCATGCAATAGGACTTGCAAAAGTACATCCCCCAACTCTTCCACCATAGCTTCCGTATCCTCTTTTTCTATTGCATCAATCAATTCGTAACATTCTTCTATCAAATAAGGCTTCAGCGATTGATGATCCTGCTTTTTATCCCAGGGGCAGCCGTTTTCTCCTCTTAAAATTTTCATTAACAGCATTAAGTCATCAATATCGCTATATCTTTTATTATCCTTTGTCTCCGGTATATAAATACTTGTCAGGTAATCCACCCAATCTATTTTATCCAGTTCGTGGAGCTTGAGCCATTGCATTTTTTCGATATTAGCCCCCGCTCCCCTTATTATGCAGATAAGTTGTTCGTCCTTATAATAATTCATAAGACTCAGCTTGACTTCGGATGCGACAAACCTGTTGTAAACTTGAGTGATTATGTTTGCGCAATTCACATCAGGTTTTTGTTCTTCCAATCTCAATCCGTCGATTATTTTTATACCCGCCGAAAAGTCTGTTTTTAATGCAATAGAAACTGCGTCTATAAAGCTAACGGCGGGTAACAATTGAACCTCCGCAAGGCCTTTAGATTTCTCGATAATCAGTTGCACACTCTTTTCATAAGTTAAGGGATGTCCCGGTACGGCATAAACAACTTCCGAATTATGTGCTGCTAAAGCCAAAATCCTTTGAGAAATTTTCTCGTAAACCTGATCAAAATCTTTTGCTTCATCATAAATATCATCGCAGCTTTGAAATATCAACCCTTCTTTTATCAAATCATCTACCAATGGGTGTTTCTTAGTTCTAAATATTAGGCATTCGGCGGCTTTTATCAGGTTTAGTGTATCTATCGTCAAGCTTCCGTAATCTGCCGGTCCCAAGCCTACAATTATAATTCTCCCCATATTTATCACCTTCCTATACCAATCCCTTTTTCTTAAGCATTTTGGAAAGTCTTTGACCTCCCGGCATCATTTCCAACTCTTCTGCTTTTAATCCGCCTGTGATTATTATTAAAATAGCATAAACGGCGACAGATGTTAAAATACTGACCAATGTGGATAAAGAATTCCTCATTGTATATATATAAGAAAATTTATAGACATAAAAGGCAACGGCAGCCATAACTATGGTCACAAAAATCGGCTTTATCGTTATGCTTACTATATTCAGGCTCTTTTCCTGATATTTTATAATAGCTCTCAAATTCAAAACCGTAGCTACCGCATAGCCTATAACCGTGCCTAAAGCTGCTCCTCTAATATTTATGCTTGGTATTGAAGTCAAATAATAGCTTATAAGCGCCTTTACCAATGCCCCTATCGTTAAATTGATAACAGGTATTCTTTCTTTGTTCATACCTTGCAGTATCCCGGTCATTGTTTGAACTAAAGTCAAAAATACTACCGCCGAAGATAAATATCTAAGTGACATGCCCAATGTTTCCGGCTCATTGGGATAAAACATTTGCATTATGGGGTTTGCCAAAATAAAAAGCCCCGCTGCAGCCGGTAAACCCAATAACATGCTCATCTTTATTGCCAATTCACTTTTTTTCTTTACGGTTATCATATCTCTTTTAATCATAGATTCGGATATGGACGGCACCAAAGAAACGGCCAAGGATATTGTAAATACCTGAGGCAGGTTTATAAATGACGTGGCAATGGCTTTCAGCTGCCCGAACAGCATAGTGGCGGTACGCTGATTGAACCCCGCCGCCTGAAGTCTGTCCATGACAATGAATGTATCTAAAAGACCCATAATAGGCATGATACTTCCACCTATAGTTATGGGAATTGAAAACTTTATTATCTTGCTTATAATGTTTCCGGTGCTGTCTACTCTGAGGCTTCTGTCGCTTTTAATATCCTCATGTATATCCTTTTCAAGTATATGATATAAAGGGTAACAAAGCTGAATATACCACCTATTGCGGTGCCGAAAACCGCCCCAGATGCAGCTTGCTCATATCCTAAAGGTAATAACAGTATCGCTAAAATAAAACCCGCTGATACCCTTGTGATCTGCTCCACAACTTGGGAGACGGCACTGGGATTCATGTTTTGCATTCCTTGAAAATAACCTCTATAGGCGGCACTGACGGAAACTGTTAAAATAGCAGGTGAAACCGCCAAAATAGCATAAAAAGAACCTGGATTTCCTCAGGTCTTTCAACATAG
>CAZMPR010000175.1:0-3573 GCA_964568265.1 uncultured Clostridiaceae bacterium
TATGAGATAAGGGCAGTGGGGTTCAATCCTCAAGCAGCGGAATACGGCGGCATCAACGTGAGCAGAAACATTGTTCTTGCCATGTTTATATCCGGTCTTTTTGCAGGATTGGCAGGAGGAATACAGACAGCGGGAGTGCAATACAGGGTTAATAACCTTTTCGGCTTCACAGGCTACGGCTTGGACGGCATAGCTGTGGCGTTGGTAGGAAATAACCACCCCATAGGAGTAATACTGTCCGCCTTGCTATTCGGCATATTGCAAAAAGGCGGTCCCATGATGCAGGTGGAGGGAATACCCAAAGAAGTCGTGGGAATAATCCAGGGAATCATCATACTCTTCGTTGCCGCAAATTTCGTTAGAGTATTATTTGGAGCCATAAAAGATAAAAAAAATGCCAAAGCCATGATGAAGGGGGGAGTGATGTAATATGTTGAGCATATTTAGCATATTATTCTTTTCAACCATAAGATCAGCAACCCCGCTTATTTTTCCGGCTTTGGGCGGAACTTTTTCGGAAAGGTCCGGTGTGGTGAATATAGGGCTTGACGGCATGATGACTGTAGGTGCATTTACCGCCGTGTTGGTATCATTTAAAACCACCTCACCTTGGCTCGGCTTCTTCGGAGCTATGATAATGGGAGGAGTGTTCGGATTGCTTTTGGCATTCCTCAGCATATACTTCAAGGCAAACCAGGTAGTTGTGGGAACCGCAATAAATATTTTGGCGGCAAGTCTATCAACTTTTCTGTTAGTAGAAATTTGGGGTAAGCCGGGGCAAACGGGCAATGTGGATTATTTCACACCCTGGGGACCCTTTAATATGTTCACCTACTTGGCAGTAATCTTGGTTGCCATATCCTATTTCGTATTATATAAGACGGCTTTTGGGCTAAGACTAAGGTCTGTAGGAGAACACCCGAGAGCCGCGGATACCTTGGGAATAAACGTATACAGGATGAGATATATATGTGTCACTATAAGCGGAATGCTGGCAGGTATAGGCGGTGCATCACTGTCTATAGGTTCAATAAGCTTGTTTAAAGAGGGAATGGTAGCCGGCAGAGGGTTTATAGCCCTTGCGGCCATGATATTCGGTAAATGGCATCCGATAGGTGCCGCACTGGCATGCCTGTTCTTCGGATTGGCAGATGCCGTACAAACCATATCCATGTCCTTCGGTCTAAAAGTGCCAAAAGAGTTCCTTTTTGCACTGCCCTATATAATGACCATGCTTGCGGTCTCCGGCATCATCGGCAGAGCCACAGCCCCCGCCGCCAGCGGTACCCCCTATGACAAAGGCGAAAAATAAAAATGATAAATCCAACCGGGTCGGCAATCACGCCGACCCTTTTTAAATATGCCCCACATTATGACCGTAGGGGCGTGCTTTGCACGCCTTTGACCCTAAATTCACGCCCCTAACACTCCGTTCTCCGGACATCCGAGCTCTGTTCTCTAATATCCGTTCTCCGGACATCTGCTCACTGTTCTCTGATAATTGGACATCTGTTCTCTGAAATGTAGGGGCGTGCTTTGCACGCCTTTAACACTTCGTTCCTGCTTTCCACTTTCCACTTTTATAAAAAATTATGAACAAACAAAAAATTGTGATATAATCAAATAGCCGACAACCTAATGCCAAAGAGGTGAAAACGATGAGAATGGGATACGATTTAGTACTTGAGCAGCAACAAAAACTGATAATGACGCCTGAACTGAGGCTGGCGTTAAAAATATTGCAATTGCCTGCAGTTGAATTGGAAGAAATGATAAAAGAAGAACTTGAGAACAATCCCGTTCTTGAAATGGTGGAAAACGAACAAGAGGAAAAAGAAGAAAAACAGGAAGAAAAAGAGGACAAAGACAAAACTTCTTTTGACGAAATAGATTGGAAAGAATATTTACAGTATCAGGGTAAGAACTATTATCTTGAGAATAACATAAATGAAGAAACCCCCGAGTTTACCTATGAAAACTTTGTAACCTACGGTGACACATTGAAAGATTATCTTTTATTTCAACTTAATACTATCAAAATAGGGAAAAAAGAAAGAAAAATAGGGCAGTATATTATAGAAAGTCTTGACGATAACGGTTATCTCTGCATAACCATATCTGAGATATCGGAAATCCTAAAAGTAAAACCCGAAGACGTGGAAAAGGTTTTAAAAATAGTTCAGGGATTCGATCCTCCCGGCGTGGGAGCTACATCGCTGTCCGAATGCCTGCTCATCCAAACAAGACTTAAAGGTTTAAAAGATGTAAAACTGGAAACCGTAATTAGAGAGTACCTGGACGATATTGCCGGCAACAGATTGGGACATATCGCAAAAAAACTTTCCATAACCATAGGAGAAGCGCAGGAATACAGCGATATCATAAAGGACTTGGAGCCAAAACCGGGCAGATCATTTTATTGCGGCAGAGAATGCAGATATGTGATACCGGATGTTTTTATCGAAAAGGTGAGCGGCGAATATGTGATTATAATAAATGATTATTACGGCGGACGGCTGATGATAAATAACTATTATAAGAATATAATTAATACGGGGGACAAATCCTCCGAAGCCATGAAATTTGTAAATGACAAACTGTCATCTGCTCTGTGGCTGATTAAAAGCTTGGAACAGAGGAAGAATACATTATATAGAGTGATAAAAGCGATATTGGATTATCAGATGGACTTTTTTGAAAAAGGCGACGGCCGTCTGAAAACAATGACACTGAAGAACATTGCAGATACCATTGAAGTCCACGAATCCACCGTGAGCAGAGCCATAAGCGGTAAATATGCTCAAACCCCGAAGGGTATATTCGATATAAAATATTTCTTCAAATCCGGAGTCGAAACAAGCTTTGGAGAAGAGATTTCATCGGAGAGTATTAAAAAGAGAATAAAGTCAATAATCTGTGAAGAAGATATATCAAAACCGGTTAGTGATCAGAATATCGCAGACACATTGAAAAAGGACGGATACAAAATATCAAGACGTACCGTTGCAAAATATAGGGATGAAATGGGTATTCCATCATCTTCAAGGAGAAGGAGGTATTAATAACTTTACCTGATTATATTATCTGATAATATTGGAGGTATGATAATGTTCACAAAAAAAACAATAGAGGATTTAGATGTTAGTGGGAAAAAAGTCTTAGTCAGAGTCGATTTTAATGTCCCCATGGATAAGGAAGGCAATATTACCGATGACCGAAGGATTAGAGAGGCTCTACCCACTATTACTTATTTGCAGAAAGAAGGGGCAAAAGTAATACTTATGTCCCACTTAGGCAGACCGAAAGGAAAGGCAAATCCGGATTTTTCTTTAGCCCCTGTGTCCCGTAGGTTATCGGAACTTATTGGCCAGGATATTGTATTTGCAAAGGATGTTATAGGTGAAGATGCAATAAATAAAGCTAATGCATTAGGCCCAGGCCAAATAATGCTATTGGAAAACCTTCGTTTTCACGGTGAAGAGGAAAAAAATGAACCTGCATTTGCAAAGATACTTGCTTCTTTAGGTGAGATTTTTGTTAATGATGCATTCGGCACATCTCACAGAGCCCATG
>CAZMPR010000176.1:0-3206 GCA_964568265.1 uncultured Clostridiaceae bacterium
ATTATTTGTACTGCCGTCCACAAGGTAAATGTGGGCAACATCAAAAAAGATGCAAAAATAGATACACCATCACTGTATCTGATGAGGTAGAGCTCGCTGACCGAGTTAAGCTTTAACTTTCTGATAGGGGAAACAAAAAATAACCCAATGAGAACAAGAGCCAAACCGGCAGCAAAAGGATCGGCTATGGTCTCAATTATCCCTCCATGATATGCGGCACCGGCAGAGCCAAGGACCGTGCCACCACCCCAAAATGTTGCAAACAAAGAACCTGTAATAGCCCATGTTGGAACATTTCTTCCGCCGACAAGATAATCGTCCAAATCTTTAACTTTACCGTTTATTACAAACCCCACTACTACCATGCCCACAAGAAATAATAAAATTATAATAATCTCAGTAAGATGGGGCATTATCTCGCCTCCTTTAATGCCTTCTTCCTTTTTTGTATAAACCTACACCGACTAAGACAGTAATAAGGGTACCTACAATCAAAGTTGTATAGTATATTTTGGGATTATAGCTTTCATCCGGCAAGAATAAAAAGCCGATTGATGCTGCTATAAATATCTCCCCGATGAAGGCAGACAGATTTAAACCGAAATTGCCTCCAGGAACTTTATAGGGTCTCTTTGTTTCGGTATCTTTTTTCCTCAGCTTTACAGCAGTGGGAAACAGCCATAGGTAAGGCATTAAGAAAACGACAAAACTGAAGGCTAGTATGGTCCAAAATATCTCATTTGCATTTTCACTGAGGGAGAAGTTTACTATTACAAGAAAGCTTGATATTAAGCCGTATATGTAATAAGAATAATCAGCGGTACCGTATTTGGGATGCTTGTGTCCCAATAAACCTGATTTTGTATCCAAGTTAGCCGCGTTAAGAACCTCCGTGCCTCCCATAGTCCAAGAAATCATATTTGTTATAAGTGTATATAAAGCAAATGCGGTTATCAGTTTAAAGACGAAGGGGCCGGCATTGCCGAATATTGTAGTCAGTTCTTCCAAAGCAAATAAGAATCCGTCCACAGGGTCGATTTCATTTGCCGGCATAGCTGCCAATATTCCAAAGGTACCTATTATGTACATGGCTGCAATAAGAATCCCCGCAAAAACCGTCATTATGGGTATATTTTTTTCAGGATTTTCAATCTTGCTGCCAACAGTGCTGATAAGCTCGAATCCCATTAAGTTATAAACTATGGTAGTGGAATATAAAAGTGTATTATCTAATGACGGTATGAAAGCCGAAAGGCTGAAATCATTTTTAAAGCCGAACTGCATTCCGTATATGACACCGAAAACACCGAAAGCTAAAAGTATTCCCACTTTTAAAATAGCACCTAAATTTGTAAATTTTACACTGACATCAATACCTCTGATATTGATAAGCACGGTGACCCAGCCCAATGCCACGGCAATTATAGCCATAGTCCAATTAGACATATCCGGGAAAAAAGCGTAGGCAAACCAATAGGCAAAGGCTACATAAACTGCAGGCATCCACATCGCTACGTTAACCCAATAAAACCATCCTACCAAAGTGGCACTGAATTCGCCGTAAGCCCTGTTCACCCAAGCGAAAATACCGCCGTCATCGGGATATGCCGAGCCTAATTCAGCATTGATTAAACCGTAGGGTATAAAAAAGATTATGGCCGTAAAGGCCCATATGGTAATAGAAGACACTCCGATTATAGCAGGGGCTACAAATGTATCAATTACTAATATGCTGCATACTGTAAAGAGTATAATCTCGCTTAAATTAACTTTTGGTGTGGTTTCTTCCAAATCTATACCTCCCAACGTATTCATTTACAATTATTTAAATATGATTTGTGGCGAGACAGAAAATATGCTCAACTGACCCATTCAAAAATTGGATAGTATCTTTCCGTCTCGTCCTTGGTAAGTCTATCCTAATGGCTGTTGCTGTGTTATGCAATGAATATTGCCTCCGCCTAAAATGATTTCTCTGGCGGCAGATACTCCCACCACTTCTCTGTCCGGGAATATTTCTTTTAACATATCCTCTGCAATTTTATCGTATTTCTCATTTCCGAAGTAAGGAAATACAATCCCGCCATTGACAATATAAAAGTTTACATATGAAGCTGCCTGGCGGTCGCCTTCCTGCCTTGGGAGTGTTCCTTCTATCACATCTATACCGCCGCTCTCTTCTGCGGTTATAGTAACCGGTGGATTCGGTACCGGCATTTTATGAATCTTAAACTTCCTGCCCTTTGCATCTGTCTCGTTGCATAGATGATCATATACTTCTTTGGAGATTTCATACTGAGGATCATCTTCGTTATCGGACCATGCTATTATTACTTCTCCGGGTTTAACAAAACAGAAAATGTTATCCACATGTCCGTTGGTTTCGTCGTTATAGATACCCCTGGGCAGCCAAATCACTTTATCTACATTAAGGTATTCCTTTAAGAATTCCGTCATCTCATCTTTACTCATATGTACATTTCTTCCGCCGCTTAAGAGACATTCTTCTACAACAACTAATGTACCATCACCATCCACATGTATAGCCCCGCCTTCCATTATGAAATCCGGCGTTCTGTATGTATCAACCTCTTCAATTTCGCATATTTTTTGCGCAATTTTATCATCTTGATCCCATGGAAAATACAAACCGTCATAAAGCCCTCCCCAAGCATTAAAAGCCCAATCCACTGCTCTTACATCACCTTTATCATTAACTAAGAATGTGGGGCCTACATCACGCATCCATGCGTCGTCATTTGACATTTCCACAACTCTCACGTAATCCGGCAGCATAGCCCTTGCATTGTCATATTGAGACCTGGAAACTACCATTGTAACCGGTTCAAATCTTGAAATTGCTTTTGCAACTTCGACAAATGCAGCTTGCGCCGGCTTACCGCCCAATCTCCAGTTATCAGGTCTTTCCGGCCATATAATCCAAGTTTTTTTGTGCTTTTCAAATTCACCGGGCATTCTGAAACCATCTTGCTTCGGTGTTGTATCCGTTATTCTCTTTGCCATGTGATACACTCCTTTTTAAATAAAATTAGATTAGTGATTTTGGATACTGTAAGAGGCTTATTTTCTTATGTTGTAAACAGTAGAATAAATTTTGAAAAGCCTTACTGAACGGCTTTAATTTTCACTAAGGTTTTCCGGATTCTTCATAGCTCTTACAGTATCAATATTAATAGCATTTTTTA
>CAZMPR010000176.1:3242-3572 GCA_964568265.1 uncultured Clostridiaceae bacterium
GTAAAATATATACACTCGCAGTTATTATTTCAAAAACCCGGCAATAGTGGCACAGTCTTTGTATATGAAAATTAATAAAGGCGGAAAAGCTTTTTTATCAAAGCTTTCCCGCCTTTATATTCTAATTCTTATTTTAATAAATTATTTAATTCATCAAGTTCATTTTTGGTCACATTACGCCAATGTCCTATCTTTAAATGACCGAGCCTAATGTTCATAATTCTGATGCGTTTAAGATGAATAACTTTGTATCCTAAAGCTTCGCACATCCTGCGTATTTGACGGTTCAAACCCTGAGTAAGGATAATCCCCAAGGTTTTCTCATCAATC
>CAZMPR010000177.1:0-3563 GCA_964568265.1 uncultured Clostridiaceae bacterium
CCTCAATGTTAGCCGATTTAACAGGTCTGAATGTACCGAGACCGATATGAAGAGTAATATATGCCGTTTCTATACCTTTTTCCCGAATTCTATTCAACAATCCTTGTGTAAAATGCAATCCTGCCGTGGGAGCCGCTGCGGAGCCTTCCAACTCGGCATATACGGTTTGATAACGTCCGGCGTCTTTCAGCTTCTTTTTAATATATGGGGGCAAGGGTATCTCCCCCAATCTATCCAATACATTTTCAAATAAACCGTCGTATCTGAATTCCACAATTCTATTTCCGCCATCCACTATATCAATTACTTTGGCTTCCAATTCATTCTCACCAAATATAAATTCTGCACCTATTTTTGCTTTTCTGCCCGGTCTTAAAATAACTTCCCAGGTATCCTTACTTTTTCTGTTTAGTAATAAAAATTCAATAAAACTTTTTGTTTGTTTTTTAACACCGTATAATCGCGCCGGTATGACCTTGGTATTGTTTAACACCAAGCAATCTCCCGGGTTTAAATAATCTATTATATTTGTAAAAGCTGTGTGATTTATTTTTCCTTCGCTTTTATCCAATACCAACAGTTTTGAATTATCTCTTGGATATATGGGTTCTTGTGCTATCAATTCTTCGGGCAAAGAGTACCAAAATTCTTTTGTATCCACTGCAAGACCTCTTTCTATTGCACTCGGGTTCCTTTATAGTAGTGTTCCAATATTTCAGCATAATTAAATCCTTCTTCAGCCATTCCCTTGGCTCCGTACTGACTCATACCTATGCCGTGTCCCCAACCTTTTCCCGTAAATGTATATTCTTTTGGTATCACATTGCAATTTCTAACATCAAATAACCCTTTGATGTATATGTTTTTATCTTTTTGAGAAAGCGTTTTTGTGCCGCTTCCCGATATCACAGTTAATCCTTCCGGCCTTTTTATTATATTATCATTACTTTGCATATCAAATATGTTTAAATCCGATTCCGTCGCTAATTCATACCAGATACTTTTTATATTTGTTGAGCCCAGAACGGATCTACATTTTTCTTTTTCCAGAACTACGGTATCCTTGGCACCTATAATCTCAAGCTTTATAACTCTGCCGAATTCGCTGGTTTCGATAGGTTCAATATTCAGCAAACTACCGATATTCATATCGTATTCCGCCAGTTTTGTTTCGATAAAAGACTTATCCAATTGACTGACCCATATATCGTAAGGACTTCCCAGACCGTAGCTGTCATCCACGCCCCTTAAATAGGGCACAGATTCACTCCATATGTTTTCCGAATTATCAGTATGACCGCCGCTGCTGGAATGATAATATGTCTGAGCCAACTCATTTTTATAGTACAAAAGCTTATTTTTAGTCTTGTCAACGGCTTCGTTTGTATTGGGGTGCTCACTGTCGTAACCTTTATACACCTGGCAATGCTGTGTATTACACAAATCAAAGCCGTCCTTTTCATGCTTATCTATGCTTAGCAAAGTATAATTCCGTGCCGCCACCGCCTGAGCTTTAAGTGCCTCCATATGCCAGGTGGCCTGCATTTCGCATGGTACGACGCCGTATAGATAATCACTTAAGGGAAGGCTGTTTATAACCCCTATGGAGCCGTCATCCAAAGCTTTTATTATAAAATCCCCTCTGTATCGGGAACCTTTATACTCTATTAAGGATGCGCCTTTGTCTGATTTTTCCGGTGACATTAAAAGCTCATCGCAGTTATATATAAAAGCCGGATTGCCTGTTGCCGCATCCACGATTTGTATCCTGCCCTCATCGGGTTCGATTACTTCTAAATTTGTATCCACCAGTTTTTTTTGTATTATATTCATTTGTTCTTTTGCTTCTTTTTCATCTAATAATAAGCCGTTCCATATTCTCCAACCTTCTTCATAAGCTACAAAAGAGCCTTTTACAGACTTATTTATGCTTTTTAATGCGACTTCTGCCAAATCGTAGTTCTTATAAGCCTTTCCTATCTGAATATGATAAGGTCCTAATAAATCTCCGCTGTATTTAACGGCTTTTATGTATTGTATTTTCTTTTCTTCTCCGTTAACTATATTAAAGTATGTATCTTTTCTAAAAGAAAAATCAATAGGAGCTTTTAAAAGGATAGTTTCATCCTTGCCATTCTTTTTAAAAGTTATTTCTATTGGTTTCAAACTTTTTATATTAATATTGTTGTACATGGGACTGCCGTAATTCAACCCTACTTTTATTGTTTTTGGAATAGCAATATCCCCGTAAATCGGTAAACCGTATAATGATAAAAACATAATTATGAAACTTATTATGAAAAATCTGCTGCATTTCTTCATTTTGTTGCACCTTCCCGATTCTATTCTTATTGCTTTATGTTATTTCGACAAAAATATTAAATAACCTTTTTATAATATGCTGCTATAACTTTTTATCAATAGCCCAGCAGAGGCATATTTAAATGCCTGTAAGCTAATTTCGTGGCTGCCCTTCCCCTGGGTGTTCTGTTTAAAAAACCTATTTGCAACAGATAGGGTTCGTAAACATCTTCTATGGTATTTGATTCTTCTCCTATAGACGCGGCTATTGTATCCAACCCTACAGGACCTCCATTATATTTTTCTATTATAGTTAAAAGCACTTTTCTGTCTATATCATCCAAGCCGATATTATCTATTTCTAATAGTTTTAAACCGTCATCGGCAACTTCCTCGGAAATAATACCATCAGCTTCTATTTGTGCGAAATCCCTTACTCTTTTAAGCAATCTGTTGGCAATTCTCGGGGTTCCTCTCGACCTTTTGGCTATTTCCATAGCACCTTTTTCCTCAATATCTATTTTTAAAATTTTTGCAGATCTTATAACTATTTTAAACAGCTCTTCGTTATCATAATAGTTAAGTCTGCACATAACACCGAACCTATCCCTAAGGGGAGAAGTAATCATGCCGGCTCTGGTTGTTGCACCTATCATGGTAAAGTTGGGAATATCTAATCTAATGGAACGGGCGCTGGGGCCTTTACCTATTATTATATCAATGGCACAGTCCTCCATTGCGGGGTATAAGATTTCCTCAATGCTTCTGTTCAGTCTATGTATTTCGTCGATAAACAGGACATCATTTGAATTAAGATTTGTAAGTATGGCAGCTAAATCACCCTGTTTTTCAATAGCAGGCCCCGAAGTTACTCTAATGCTTACACCTAATTCATTTGCTATAATATTTGCCATAGTGGTCTTTCCGAGTCCCGGAGGGCCATAGAGCAAAACATGGTCCAAGGATTCTTTTCTTTTTTTAGCCGCTTCAATGAATATTCGCATTTTTTCCTTTACGGAAGTTTGGCCTATATAATCGTCAAGATATTTTGGCCTTAGATTCAATTCAATATCATCATCGCCGATGGGATTTGCCGTTATTAATCTATCTTCCATTCTTATCACCTAAATTCTTGAAAGCTGTTTCAAAGCTTCTTTTATCAATATATCTATTGGTTTGTTTTTATCTTCTACTTTAGACATTGCAGATGAGGCTTCGCTATAACTGTATCCCAAGGAGGTCAGGCCCTGAATAGCCTGTAT
>CAZMPR010000178.1:0-3546 GCA_964568265.1 uncultured Clostridiaceae bacterium
GTTGTTTCTCTGTTTTGTACCTGTTTTCCTTTTTTTTCTTCAACTTTTTTCATAGCTTCATCAATTGTCTCATTTGAGATATTTTGATTATTTGTTGGTTCTTGAATACTTTGTTGAGTTGTAATCTCTTCTTTTTGTTCAGAGAAAACCTTTACATCCAGTGCCAAGCTTTGAAGCTCTTTAATCAAAACCTTAAATGCTTCCGGTGCGCCGGGTTCCGGTATATTCTCACCCTTCACTATTGCCTCATAGGTCTTAACCCTTCCCACAACGTCATCAGATTTGACTGTAAGAATCTCTTGCAGTGTATGCGCCGCGCCATAAGCCTCAAGAGCCCAGACTTCCATTTCTCCGAAGCGCTGGCCTCCGAATTGGGCTTTGCCTCCAAGAGGCTGCTGCGTTACCAAAGAATAAGGTCCCGTAGATCTGGCATGTATTTTATCATCTACCAAGTGCAGCAACTTCAGAATATACATATAGCCTACGGTAATTGAATTATCAAAATATTCTCCTGTTCTGCCGTCTCTTAAAGCTACCTTTCCGGTTCTGTCCAAAATTATATCATCCAACGGATTTTCGCCGAAACTGTCAATCAGAGCCAAGACGTTTTGCTTATCAGTAAAATCCGCTGTTTTTATTTTTTCCTTAATCGAAGCTAATCTTTCATCAATGGTGAATATTCTGTCTTCCAAATATTCTTCTATTATTTTCTCATTTTCTATTGTGTCTACTATATAGTCTTCATAATTTTCTGAAGAAACCAATTCATCTTTTATCATTTTAAGCTGTTTTTTTACTTGCACTACTTTGTTCGCCATCTCCAGTGTATCCATAATTTCATTTTCGTTAGCACCGTCAAATACCGGCGTTGAAATTTTCCATCCCAGTGCTTTGGCAGCTAAACCAAGATGTACTTCCAGTACCTGTCCGATATTCATACGGGATGGCACTCCCAAGGGATTAAGCACTATTTCCAATGGCGTTCCGTTAGGCAGAAAAGGCATATCTTCTTCCGGCAATATTCTTGATATTACACCTTTGTTGCCATGTCTGCCGGCCATTTTATCCCCGACGGAAATTTTTCTTTTTTGCGCGATATACACCCTTACAAGCTGATTGACTCCCGGCGGCAGCTCGTCGCCGTTTTCTCTGGTAAAAACTTTTACATCTACTACAATACCGGCTTCACCGTGAGGAACCCTCAAAGATGTATCTCTGACCTCTCTCGCTTTTTCACCGAATATTGCCCTTAAAAGTCTTTCCTCCGCCGTTAGCTCCGTTTCACCTTTAGGAGTTACTTTTCCTACTAAAATATCACCGGTTCTGACCTCGGCACCTATTCTTATTATGCCTCTGTCATCCAAGTCCTTTAACGCCTCATCCCCCACATTGGGAATATCTCGTGTTATCTCTTCGGGGCCTAATTTTGTATCTCTGGCTTCCGCTTCATATTCTTCTATATGAATAGATGTAAATACATCCTCTTTAACCAACTTTTCACTTATCAAAATAGCATCTTCATAATTATATCCTTCCCATGTCATAAACCCGATAAGCACATTTCTTCCAAGAGCTATTTCGCCCAAATCTGTAGAGGGGCCGTTAGCTATAACCTGTCCCTTGTGCACCTCTTCACCTTTTTTTACGAAAGGTCTTTGGTTTATGCAGGTTCCCTGATTGGATCTGGAAAACTTTAATAGTTGATATTTGTCTCTTAGGCCATCTTTATTCCTAATAATTATTTCATTTGAACATACTCTTTCCACTACACCGGCTTTATCCGCTTTGACCACCACGCCTGAATCGGCGGCAGCTTTATATTCCATACCTGTTCCTACTATTGCGTATTCCGGCATAATCAGCGGTACCGCCTGACGCTGCATGTTGGAGCCCATCAGGGCGCGGTTGGCGTCATCATTTTCCAAGAAAGGTATCATAGCCGTCGCTACGGATACTACCTGTTTTGGAGATACGTCCATATATTCAACTTCCGAAACCGGAACCACTATAATCTCATGTCTGATACGTGCGGCAACCTTTTTATCAATGAAATGCCCTTCCGCATCCAAAGGTTCGTTAGCCTGTGCTACCACATATTCATCTTCCACATCTGCGGTAACGTATACAATTTCGTCCGTTACAACTTTTTCGCCCTTTTCATCGGTTTTTACAACTCTATAAGGCGCCTCGATAAACCCGTATTCATTTATCTTGGCATAAGTGCTCAAGCTTCCTATCAGCCCGATGTTGGGTCCTTCAGGTGTCTCTATGGGACACATTCTGCTGTAGTGTGAATGGTGCACGTCTCTAACTTCAAAACCGGCTCTTTCCCTGGAAAGACCGCCGGGTCCCAAAGCTGATAATCTTCTTTTATGGGTCAGCTCCGCAAGGGGATTTGTCTGATCCATAAACTGGGACAATTGGCTGCTGCCGAAAAACTCTTTTATAGCAGCCGATACAGGCCTTATATTTATAAGTTGCTGGGGGGTCACCAGGTCTACATCCTGGATAGTCATCCTCTCCCTTACAACTCTTTCCATTCTCGATAAACCAATTCTGAACTGATTCTGCAAAAGCTCGCCCACTGATCTAAGCCTTCGGTTTCCCAAATGATCTATATCATCCACATTGCCAATGCCATGAATGATATTTAGAGCATAGGATACAGAAGCCACTATATCATCTTTAGCTATATGTTTTGGAATAAGTTCATTCATTCTTTCTTTAATTTCATCTATAATTTCATTCTCGGAATCAAACTTATCTAATATTTCTTTTAATACCGTCAAATTAACCGGTTCTTTTATATTTAAATGAGATACATCAAATGGTAAATACTTGCTTATATCAACTACATTATTGCCGACAACCTTTGCCGTTTTATCGTCTTCAACTTCTACAATTGCCTCATTTATGCCGGCGTTTTGTATTGCCAGAGCCTTTTCCCTATTCAGCTTTTCTCCGGCTTCGGCTAAGATTTCACCGGTCCTCGGGTCAATTATTTTTTCGTGTAATTTCTGACCGTTAAGTCTGGATGCCAAGGATAGTTTTTTGTTAAACTTATACCTGCCTACTCTCGCCAAGTCATATCTTTTGGCATCAAAAAACAATGTTTCGAGAAGGGATTTAGCGCTTTCAACAGTTGGCGGTTCCCCAGGTCTTAAACGTCTGTATACTTCTATAAGTCCTTCTTCCCCGCTTTTAGTAGTATCTTTTAAAAATGATGCCGTAAGTCTTTCGTCTTCGCCCAATACCTTTTCTATCAGATGTTCAGTTCCATATCCAAGGGCTTTTAAAAAAACTGTAATAGGTACCTTTCTTGTCCTATCTATCCTAACCCACATTACGTCATTAGAATCTATTTCATATTCCAACCAGGCACCCCTATTAGGTATAACCGTTGCGGAATGCAGCCTTTTACCTGATTTGTCTATTGATTCGCTATAGTATACACCGGGGGATCTGACCAACTGGCTGACTATTACTCTTTCCGCGCCGTTTATAATGAAGGTACCTTGGTCTGTCATCAAAGGAAAGTCTCCCATG
>CAZMPR010000179.1:0-3536 GCA_964568265.1 uncultured Clostridiaceae bacterium
AAACCTTATTTATAATGATAAAGGAAAGGATAATACTATAAGCATAAAGGATTCGATTATTAAGGTTAGCATAGTTCCATTTAAGAATGAGAGATTTGAAATTGCGGGTGCCATAATCGTGTTGCAGGATGTAACAGAACAGGAAAAACTGGACAGAATGAGAAAAGAATTTGTAGCCAACGTGTCCCATGAATTACGAACACCTCTTACAACAATAAAAAGCTATGCGGAAACATTGCAAAACGGGGCTATAGATGATAAAGAAATGGCAGTTAATTTTGTAAAGGTAATAGAAAGCGAATCCGATAGGATGACAAGGTTGGTAAGAGATTTGCTTATGCTCTCAAAGCTTGATTATGATAAAGAAGAATTCAATATGAAGGAAATGGATATAGAAAAGGTGGTCAGAGATTGTATTTATAAGATGGAAATATCGGCAAAACAAAAGGAACAAATCTTAACGCCGGAAATTGCGGAAAAGATTCCATTCATTATAGGAGATAAAGATAGGATAGAGCAGGTTATCATTAACATAATCAGCAACTCGATAAAATATACTCCTGAAAAAGGGGAAATAGCAGTAAAGCTTATTAAGGATGGGGAATATATTAGTATTAGAGTAAAAGATAACGGTATGGGTATACCAAAAGAAGATGCGGGCAGACTGTTTGAACGGTTCTACAGAGTGGATAAAGCCAGGTCCAGAGTGATGGGCGGTACAGGTTTGGGATTATCTATTGCCAAACAGATTGTGGAAGCCCATAAAGGCACTATTACCTTAGAATCTGATTATGGCAAAGGCACGGAAGTGACAATTAAGCTTCCGCAAAAAGGAGATGTAAATTTATTTTAACAGTACTGTAACAATATTGTAATATAGATAATGTATAATTGAATAAATGAGTGTTTATTATCCGGGAGGTGGTATCCGGTGCTGAATAAAAAACTTGTAAGGGTTTTAATCATTGTTTTAGTTCTTTCAATGATAGTTCTTCCTTTGATTTCAGCTGTCATATCTGCAGATGACTGCAACATAATTATGTTTAATTTTAAGGAAGATACGGAGGATATTTTTGATTCAAGAATATTCTACAGTAAGGATTTAATCATTACCGGAAGCGCATTGGAAAATACGAAGGTTACGGTTAATAAATACTGGTGGAAAAATGTTAAAAAACGAAGCATTATTTTTAAAGATGAAAATAGTGATACAGACAATAAAGGTAAATGGGTTCTTATAGAAAATATAGGCCGCACTGTGGGAGCCTCGGAGACATTTACTGTTCCCATAAAAATAAACTTAGGGAAATATAAAATTGAAATTATAGCCGAAATAAATGATGAAACTATATATAAAGAGATTGAAATAGAGTATAATGATAAAGAAGAAATCAATAATGAAGTCAGACAAAAATTATTCAGAGGTATTAAACTGAATATTTAACGATTTACTGATCAAGGAATGGTAATCTTGAAATTAGAAAAATTCAAAACAGTACTCCTTACCTGTTTAGTGCTGATAAGTATAATATTAACTACCCGAATATGGTTGGATATATCCATTGAGGGTATTTTTATTATGCTTAAAAATAAAAATGATGTAAATGTGCAAAGAGCAGACTATGAATTTGATAATTCTTCTCTTATAAAACCGGAAAAAATGATGATCAACAATAACGGCAAACATACTTTAATATTTAACGACAGAGATAAAAGCACCATATATAGCAGAATAACAGAAGAAGCGTTGGCTCTTCTTAAAAACATGCTCAGTTTAAAAGATACCGTATATCTGGAAACTTTATCTTTAGAGTTTTTAAACAAACTGAGATCCGGGAGTAACGTGGAGATAGTATTTCCCTTTTCCTATGAACCTAAACTTTTAGCGGGTCTTTTAGGATTGGATAAAACGGAGCAAAAAGAAGTGAAAAGTATAGATTCTATAATCATATCCTTTGATAATGATTTGTTTTATATTACTGACAAAGAAACGGACAGTATTTATAAGTTCAGCTTTTTTGAAAGAAAAAGTAATATACGGTTTCTCTTGGATTTAATCAATAAATCTCAAACCTATTCTTATTTATTCTTAAATGAAGTGGATTCAGCAAAATATGGAGAGGATGTATTTATTCCCGTATACAGCTCTGCTTTTAAATTGCCTAAATTAGTTGTAAAAAACGAGATAGAATCGGGTAAATCCAAAGATATTGCATCTGACTTTTTTGGTATCGAAACCGAGTCTTTAAGAAGTATTATAGAAACTGATGGGACTGTTATATATACCGATGGCAGTGAAAAAGGGATGAAGATACAAAAAGAAGGTTTTATTGAGTATATTAATTATTCAGGCAGCCTGAAACCGCAAAGGCTTGTACTGTCTAATCATGATATGGTTAATATAGCAACGGATTTTATAAAGAAACATATAGGTTTCCCTAATGATGCTTATATTTCTTCTATTGAATGTGTTAAAGACGAACACTGCCTAATAAGATATAAATACAGATATGACGGTTTGCCCATAATAAGCGATAATCCGGAACTGAAGAGTCTCATGGAAATTGAGATATTCGAGGGAAAAGTAAAAAGCTTTAAAAGACTTGTACGTAAAATAGATGAATCTGATGAAATGAAGAGCATAAGGAACCCTATGGATGTCATAGATATACTTTATAAACGGCTATACGAAAAGAATATAGATAGTGATGAGGTTTTAATTAAAGATATCAACTTAGCCTATTTGGAATACGGGCAGGGAGATAATATGTACATGCTGCCTGTTTGGGTAATGAATGTTATTGCGAGTGAAGGTAAAGAAGGAGAATTTATTATGAATGCGGAATCCGGGGTAATACTGTCGGAACCGTATTGATTAGAAATACCGGGGAGGAGTAGGCATGAACTGGTCAAAAGCCAAAACCATACTGATATTAGTTTTTCTTATTGCTGATATTTTTTTATTTTATGTTACTTATACAGGCGATATAATCGGTAAGACAGCAGAAGAAGATGTGGCAAAAGTATTGGAATACATGGAGAATCAAGGTATTTCGGTAAAGGTACCTATACCGGTTAAAAGCAATCCGGCTTCATTGCTTTATGTTAAATATAAAAAGTTAAACCCGGTTGAAGCGAGAGATCTCTTTTTTGGTTCGGATGAAAGTGTTGATATAAAAGAAACCGAACAAAAACTTATTATGGAAAATGAAGAAGTGATATTAGAATTAAACAGTAACGGTGAAATATTTTACTTAAATAAAAATTTGAATAAGAATAAACAAACTGTGGAAGAGGAAAGTGCGTTGAGAAGCGCAGACGGCTTCTTAAAACAACTGAATATTGACTTGGCTGATGGGACGCTGGTTAAGAAGACCAAAGGATACGGCTATGTCAGCTATAAATTTAACCAAAGATACAAAGGACAATTTATTGATAATACATATGCGGAGATTAAAGCGGTCAGCGAAGGAATTGCATATGCAAAAATACTTTGGTTTGAATCCATACAAAACGGCAAAACTAAAAATAAAGTA
>CAZMPR010000180.1:0-3514 GCA_964568265.1 uncultured Clostridiaceae bacterium
CCCGGGAGAGTAGGTAGTCGCCGGGTTTTTTAATTTTTTGTAAATCGTATAGAGAATATCGTTCAATCACCGTTAAAGCAATGAAAGGCAGGTATTGTACAAATGAAAGATTTATTTGAAAAAGGTGTCAGCTTTAGGAGTTACATATTCAATTTGGATGAAAAATCAAAACACAATTTGATGAAGTATTATATTCCCATGAATATAGAAGAAGAAGTTAGAGAAAGAATAAATAAAATCGATAAAAAAATAAAAGTCTTAGGCGTTGTGGAACCGAATTGCCCTGATTGTTGGATAAACCTATCATTATTAGAAAAAATGATTAGTTTTAGTGGCAACATTGATATGAAACTTGTAATAAGAAAAATGGTTACCTGCGAATTGGATGGCTACAGGGTTGACGGTTTTATAAAAGTTCCTACTTTTATTTTTATGGATGAAGATTTCAATATTTTAGATGTTTTCGTGGAAAGACCTGAGATTCTAAAAAATGCGGACATTAATACTGCCGAAGGTTCTAAAATGAATATGAAATATATTATTGGAAAACTTATTAATGAAACAGCTGAAGAAATTTTAAATAAATTGTCTAAAATTAATTAATGAACTGATACCTGCAGTTTTATTAAGAAACAAAAATTTGAATGCTTTAGTAAAGTTTTAATAAAAACAGTAGTCTGTAATATTCGAATGTTTAACATAATCTTTAATAATTTTTTTAGCATGTTTACATGCTATTTTTTTTGCAAAAAATAATTAGAGTTTACACATTGTATATTTTATATTTTTCTGTGGATTATTAATATTTGCTAAAGATTGCGCTGCATAAAGTCTTCTCTATTAAATTTATGGTTATATCTGAACAGCAACAAAAACAATACGTAATTTTGAAATTTATTTTAAAGATATTTGAAGTATTAAAAATGGTGTGATACAATATATAGTACCCTAATTAAATACAGACACTATATATCGTATGGAGGTTGTTTTAATGATTACAGAAAATGCTGTCAAGGTATTAGAAAAAAGGTACTTGGCAAAGGATATAAACGGCAATCCTATAGAATCACCCGAAGAGATGTTTCGCCGTATTTCAGCATTTATCGCAAGTGCCGACAAAAATTTTGAACCGGATAAAGATGTGAAAGATGTAGAAGATAAATTTTATGAAATAATGACACGGTTAGAATTTTTGCCTAATTCACCGACTTTGATGAACGCAGGCAGAGAGTTAGGTCAACTTTCCGCTTGTTTTGTACTTCCAGTGGAGGACTCTATGGAGGGCATATTCGACGCAATCAAACATGCGTCAATAATACATAAAAGCGGCGGCGGTACGGGCTTCAGCTTCAGCCGTTTGAGGAGCAAGGGTTCTTCCGTTAATTCAACCGGCGGAGTGGCCTCTGGCCCCATAAGTTTTATGAAGGTTTTTAATTCTGCAACTGAGGCAGTTAAACAAGGTGGGGTCAGGCGCGGAGCTAATATGGGCATCCTTAGAGTTGACCATCCCGATATATTGGAATTTATACAATGTAAAGAGAAAGATAAAGAGATTACTAATTTTAATATCAGTATAGGCATTACCGAAAAGTTTATGGAAGCTGTTGAAAAAGGCGAAGAATATGAGCTGATTGAACCTCATACAAAGGAAGTAAGAGGAAAGCTTAAAGCCAGTGAGGTTTTTGAGTTAATCATAGATATGGCTTGGAATAACGGTGAGCCCGGAATTATTTTTCTCGACAGAATGAACAGGGATAATATAGTGCCGGAATTAGGTGAAATCGAGAGCACCAATCCTTGTGGTGAACAGCCACTTTTGCCTTTTGAATCATGTAATTTAGGTTCAATAAATCTTTTGTCTTGTGTCAAGGAAGTTAAGAACGGTAAATTTTTAGACTATGAAAAATTAGGGGATTTAGTAGATGCTTCTGTACATTTTTTAGACAATGTCATTGAAATGAATAAATTCCCATTGGAAGCCATTGACGATATGACTAAAAAAACAAGAAAAATCGGTTTGGGAGTCATGGGCTTTGCAGATATGCTGATTGAGTTGGGAATTCCTTATGACTCGGACCAGGGTGTAAAAGCGGCGGATTCGGTTATGGGTTTTATAAACAAAAGGTCAAAGAATGCATCAGAGAAGTTGGCTGAAATAAGGGGAGTTTTTTCAACCTATGAAAAAAGCATATACGCTAAAGAAGGCATGAAGCTCAGAAATGCAACAACAACAACGATAGCACCCACGGGAACCATATCAATAATTGCGGGGGTATCTAGCGGAATTGAACCGCTTTTTGCAATATCTTTTATTAGAAATGTTATGGACAACGATGAGTTGCCCGAAGTAAATCCATTATTTGAAAAAGTTGCAAAAGAAAAAGGATTTTACAGTTTGGATTTGATGCGAAGAATTGCCGAATCCGGTTCAGTAAGTAGTATAAAAGAAATCCCTGAAGATATAAGGCGAATTTTTGTGACGGCACATGATATAGAACCGATTTGGCATATAAAAATGCAAAGTGTATTTCAAAAACACACAGATAATGCGGTTTCTAAAACAGTCAACTTTAAAAATGAAGCCACCAAAGATGATGTGAGGGAAGTTTATTTAAATGCATATAAATTAGGCTGCAAAGGTGTAACGATATATAGAGACGGCAGCAGAAATTCTCAGGTGCTAAATATCGGTGCCATTAATAAGGAAGAGGTTAAGACTGAAGATATAGAGGAACAAAGGATACTCAAGGCCCGTGCCAGACCTGATCTTACCGTAGGTATTACGGAAAAAATAAGAATAGGCTGCGGCAATCTGTATGTTACCGTAAATTCCGATGATAACGGGATATGCGAAGTATTTGCAAATTTAGGAAGAGCCGGCGGGTGTCCGTCTCAATCTGAAGCAACAAGCAGGCTTATATCGATAGCTCTAAGGGCAGGTGTTGATATAAAGGAAATAATTGAACAGTTAAGGGGAATAAGGTGCCATACAACTTTACGTCAAAAAGGGCTTAAGGTTTTATCCTGCCCCGATGCCATAGGAAGGACCCTGGAAAAAGTCTTGAATATGCAAGTTGATGTGAAGGATGTTGAAACTATTCATGAATTGACGAAAGTTATAGAAAAGGAAACGAACGGATGCAACAGTTCTATGTGCGTAGATAAAAGTGAATGCGGTAATCCGGCTTGTGAAATAGGTTTTACCTTAGAATCCGATGTATCATGGAGCACTTTAAAGGTTTGTCCAGAATGCGGTTCACATTTACAACATGAGGGCGGCTGCGTGATATGTATGAATTGCGGCTTTTCAAAATGCGGATAAGATTTGAGATGTGAAAGATGAGAAGTGGGATGTGAGAGGAATCCGATATTATTTATCGGATTTTCATATTGTTGCAAGTTTTGAACAGTGAGATTTCAGTTTTTTCATCTTAAAATTGACAATAGGGATAAACTTTTATATACTTAGATATGACAATTCGTTAAATTTTAAATTATTAATTATAGGGGGTTT
>CAZMPR010000181.1:0-1790 GCA_964568265.1 uncultured Clostridiaceae bacterium
TGGCATAGTGCCCTTACGGTATCTACGTAAATTTTCTTCATATCAACATACATTTTGAAAGAATATCGAGCCAGAAGCAGAGGTCCGAAGAATAGCAAGACTCCAATAATACCGTAATTAGTATAGGCTATTGCCATAATTATGCCCAAAGGTGCAATAGCAAAGTTATCTCTTATAACCCATAGCACGTTGGATTGCAGAAGTTTTAATGCTTTTTCTTCTGTTAAAATTGACATTAAAATAGTCATTATGATATTGTTAACCATTAAGTATACCGTTAAGCTGAATACTATAGGTATAATATTTATAATTTCTAAATGTCCGGGAACGCCGCCCAAAGCTTCATAGCAAATGCCGGCTAATCCTGTAGATAGCATAATATTAGCCCCGTTAAAAAGTGTTTTATATAAAGGGGTATTGAAAGTATGATGGTATTCGTTACCTTTTGATACAAAGCGAAACATAATTCCCATGCTTGAAATCCAGCATGCCTGAGGAATTCCCAAGACCAAAATTAAGGTTAAGCCTACGGCAAAACCTACAGACAAGCCTCTTTCGTTAGGAGTTTCAACGGCTAATGATTCTGTCGCTATGGACAGTGCCAGAAAAAAGAGAAATGTTTTTGAATCAAAGGTCCCCAACTTCTTAATTGTCAGTAAAAAAAATAAAAAGCCTAACCCGATAATCAGCGTCAAATAATACTTTAACTTTTTCGGCATCGTTTCACCTCAAATTATAATTGGCCGACATTTTATTATTTATAACCAGCTAGAATGTGCTCCTCCGGCCAGTATCAGTGAAAGAATAGTAACTATTACTCCTACCAGCTTCTTCATGGTTTGCCCTCCTTTGTACTAAGGCTCTGTCCCTCCGCTAATAGAACAGGCAAACCTCTCCGCTTTTAAATGTCGGCCAAAAACTAAACTATAGTCCCTATTATTCTGTTTATTGCGTCTAAAACTGATTTAGCTATAGCCTCATTTTCATCGCTTTTTATGAGACAGCATCCGCAAAATATATTATTATTTTCCTTATATGTATAACCGATGAGAGATAAAAAAATATCTTCAGTGATTATTCTTTGCTTTTCCACACCCTCCAGATAGAAAATGTCTTTTATGCTGATAAAATTTTCTACAGAGGCAATAGTTGCCTCAGCTATTGCCCTGTACTTATTTGATAAAGATTTTATTTTTATATTGCATCCTTCGTAAAACTTACCGTCATGTTCCAAATTGACAACAGCTTTTATGGTATTATCCAAATTAGTGATTGTTATACCTGAAATCTTTAACCGGCTTTCTTTAAAATTATCTATATCTATTTGGGCTATACTTATAACTTTATAGTCAATATCAGTGTCAAATTTAGCATTTACAGCAGATTGAATATCTCTGACAACCTGTTTGGTATTCTTACCGATAGCACATAGAACATGCATCTCTTCTATCTTATTGTCAATGCCCATTCTGACCTTGCATGACAAAACACCGGGTATTTTACATATTAGGGATTTAACGTCTTCTTCCCTCATAATAATTGCTTCTTCCACAATTTTCACCTCACAAACCGCTAATTGTTATATATTCGATTAAAATTTTATAATTCCTCTAATCTTACAAAAAATGTTTCAGCCGGACTGTACAGTCCGGCTGAAACTGTTATTAAAACGTCGGTTCTATCAAACCGTAATTTCCATCTTTTCTCTTGTATACCACGTTGACCTCTTCTGTTTCTGCATTATAAAACATAAAAAACGCATGACCTAAAAGCTCCATTTGCAAGACTGC
>CAZMPR010000181.1:1800-3503 GCA_964568265.1 uncultured Clostridiaceae bacterium
ATTTTCTTCCGCTTTCCGCTGTTACGGCGCAGGTGTTTATAATAACAGCATCTGCCGCTTCCTCAACAGGCATGGGTTTCATGGCAAATCTTTTGGTTCTGACAATCTTGGGTTCGGGACTTTCATCTTCAGTGACTTCAAAATTAAAACTGTCAAACCTGACGCTCCCATCCTTTATTCTTTTTTCAAGCTTTGTTCTGTGTCTTGCTATTTGCCTTTCCAACTTCTCTACAACATTGTCAATTGATGTGTACATGTCATCGGTAGCCTCTTCTCCCCTAAGAATCACGCCATTAAAAGGAATAGTAACTTCAAAAATATGTCTGTTTTTCTCAACAGTCAAAGTTGCATGTGCCACGGTACTCGGATTAAAAAACTTCTCAAACTTGGAAAGCTTTTTTTCAACCTTTTCTCTCAAAGCCTCTGTAACAACAATATTTTTACCGCTGACTTTTATACGCATAACAACATCTCCTTTCGCAACTATTATGCTACCGTATATATAGTTTATTCTACATTAGGATAAATAATCCTGCATCTTTAAATCAAGAATTTACCGCAGATCTTTTACACATTTGAAATAGATAAAAGAAAAAGAACTATTGTCTGTTTTATTGTAAAAAGAGCAGATTTTTTGTTGCATATTTATCAGAAATAATAAAACTTCGACAATTATTGATATTCAACAGATTGAAAGGCTATTAGTAAAATTATTAAATGTGGATAATTCTGAGGAATTTATAGGATTTAAAACGACAAAGCTGTGGATAATGTGTATAAGTCTGTTGATAAGTTGATATTCCTATCTTATCTTTGGCTTGTCCTTGTTGATTTCTTGTGAAAGAAAATAATGTCGAAATGCTTTAAAAGTTACCTGTGTATATATAATCATTGTTTAGCATACTTATACATCCATGTAAACACAGGCCTGCCGCCCTGCAATCGTTCAAAGCATAAATCGGGAAGTGTAACGCGCAAAGCGGAATTTTCTACCCGTGTCATTTTGAGACGAAATCGAAGAATCTTTTATATCAATACATTTGCAGCCTTAGAAGATCTTCGGGCTTAGACCTCAGGATGACAGTTTAAGCGGATAGGCAGGTGCATCTACGCCTTGCTGATAGATAATATAACCCGGCATTACTTATGTGGCATATTATTCAACTCAGTAAATAAAATAGCCGCTTTCGCGGCTATTTTAATTACATATTTTTTCTTGTTTCAAAGCATTCTCTGCAATAAACAGGTCTGTCATTGGTTGGGTTGAACGGAATTTGAGTTTCTTTACCGCATTCTGCACATACTGCATCATACATAACTCTTTCTCTTCTTCCGCTGTTGGCATTTGCTTTTCTAGACATCCTGCAATCTTTGCATCTTGCAGGTTCATTTTGAAAACCTTTTTCTGCGTAGAATTCTTGTTCTCCGGCTGTAAAAATGAATTCCTGTCCGCAATCTTTGCACACTAACGTTTTGTCCTGATACATGAAAAATCCCTCTTTCTTTTTTACTTAGGTTAGGCCGGCCAATAGAACAAGATTTTTCGATTACCCGGAAAAAACGTTCTCAACCAATCACCTATACCCTGATATCGGTTATCCACCGGCTGACCTGGTCTTTGCCCCCACACTCGCCGTCAGGGAGTTTTGCTCAAGCATTATACTCCTCACTAACGCTCCTCTCGGATTGCTCCGGACGGGCTT
>CAZMPR010000182.1:0-212 GCA_964568265.1 uncultured Clostridiaceae bacterium
GCAAGCTTTTACGCATAGACCGCAGAGAATGCAATGCTCATCCGGGTCCCCTCCGAACCTTATATTGTCCGGGACGCCATATTCTTTACGCAATTCATCAATAGTCTTATCCTGTGGTGCCCTTGCATAGAGCAGCATTAGCAGGTTCTTTCTCATAAAGTTTATTCTATCTGAATGGGTATAAACGGTAATTTCGTTTCTAACGGGATATA
>CAZMPR010000182.1:222-3489 GCA_964568265.1 uncultured Clostridiaceae bacterium
TGAAGCCACGATACTTCTGCGACCTTTATCTTCAACTTCCACAATGCATAATCTGCAATTCCCCAATCCCGGCAATGCCTCACTGTGACATAATGTAGGTATAAAGATATTGTTCCTTTTCGCGATTTGAAGAAGCATTTCGCCTTTTTTGGCTTCACATTCCATACCGTCTATAATAATCTTCATACCATCGCCCCCTTCGTAATTTTCACCGCATTGAACTGGCAAACCTCTATACAATTACCGCATTTAATGCATAGCAGCGGGTTAATTCTGTAAGGTACACCTTTTTCACCGATAAGGGCAGCTTTTTGCACAGACTCCGCAGCTTGTACATAGTTCCTTATCTATCTCAAATGCAGTAAGGTTCCTGCACACCCCGGCAGGACATTTTTTTTCTTTTATATGTGCCAGATACTCATCGCGGAAATATTTCAGGGTGGTAAGCACAGGATTAGGTGCGGTTTTGCCCAAACCGCAGAGTGAAGCTCCTTCCACCGTATAACACAAGTCCTCTAAGATATCCAAATCCTTTTCTTCTCCTTTGCCGTTGCAGATATCCGTCAATATTTCCAACATCCTTTTTATGCCTTCCCTGCAGGCTACGCATTTACCGCAGGATTCTTCCGACAGGAAGTTTATATAATATCTTGCAACGTCCACCATGCAGGTTCTCTCATCCATAACTATGATGCCGCCGGAGCCCATCATGGAACCGACGCTTTTTAGCGAGTCAAAATCCACCGGGATATCAAGAAGGCTTTCAGGAATACAACCCCCCGACGGACCGCCGGTTTGTACCGCTTTAAACTTTCTATCTTTGATTATTCCGCCGCCGATTTTAAATATAAGCTCTCTAAGCATCATACCCATAGGTATTTCCACCAAGCCTGTGTTTTTTACCTTGCCCACCAAAGAAAAGACCTTGGTGCCTTTGCTGCCATCCGTGCCTATTGAATTAAACCACTCGCTGCCTCTTATGATAATTTCCGGGATATTAGCCCAGGTTTCTACATTGTTTAAAACCGTAGGCTGTCCCCAGAGGCCTCTTTCGACGGAATGTATATATTTTGCTCGAGGCTCTCCTACATTTCCTTCAATAGACTGCATCAAAGCCGTGGACTCGCCGCAGACAAAAGCCCCGCCTCCTCGTACGATTTCTATATCAAAATCAAAACCGCTGCCCATAATATTTTTGCCCAGATAGCCTTTTTGTCTCGCTTGCCAGATGGCAGCTTTCATATTTTTTAGTGCCAGAGAGTACTCATCCCTTATATAAATGAAGCCTTGGTTTGACTTCACGGCATAGGCGCATATTGTCATACCCTCTATTACGGTATTGGGGTCTCCTTCCATGATGCTCCTGTCCATAAATGCTCCCGGGTCTCCTTCGTCTCCGTTGCAGATAACGTATTTGGGGAAATTATTAAAGCCGTCACATTGCCGCCATTTGCGGCCGGTAGGAAATCCGCCGCCGCCCTTGCCCCGCAGGCCTGATTTTTCTATTTCAGTGATTACTTCTTCGGGAGTCATTTCTGCCAATACTTTACGAAGCGCTTTGAATCCCCCCCGCTCTATATAATCGTTGGTATTCGCCGGATCAATTTCTCCGATATTTCTGAGTGCTATCTTTTGTTGGTATTTATAAAAGTCGGTATCTTTGTGGGAAACAACCTTTTTTCTTTTAGCGGTATCATAAATCAAAAGGCGGTCTATTATTTCAGATTGAATCAGAGTCTTCACAACGATTTCTTCGGCATCTTTTGCTTTTACTTTGCTGTAGCAAATATTGTCCGGCTCTATTTTTACCAAGGGCCCTTTTTCGCATAAGCCGTTGCATCCTGTAGCCTTAATCATCGTCTTAACTTCAGCATCCGCCTCATATTCTTCAATGAATTTTTTCAGTTCTTTGTATACCTCCATACTGTTGTTTGCAAGGCATCCGGTGCCGCAGCAGACATAAACCGTTCTATTCACTTTCATCACCGCCGTATCTCTTGAGAATTTCCCTTACCATGGATGAGGTGAGTTTACCGTAATACTTATCATTTATGACCATCACCGGCGCAATGGCACAAGAACCCAGACAGTTAACGGTTTCCAAAGAGAATTTGCCGTCCTTGGTGGTTTCGCCGGGCTTAATACTTAATGTATTTTCTATTTCATCTAATAGGGTTTGGGATGACCTGATGTGACAGGCGGTGCCGTCACAGACTTTTATAATGTTTTTACCCTTGGGTTCAAGGCTGAGTGCCTTATAAAAGGTTGCCATGCTGTAGAGTTTTGAAATGGGAATATCTAAATATTGAGAGAGTTCAATAAGCTTTTCTTTAGGGATATAATTATATTCTTTTTGTAAGTCTTGCAGTATAGAAAGGGTGTATCTTTGTTCTTTTGGATAATTTTCAAACAAATTCATCACCGTCCATAACAATTAGTTTCCGGGTATTATCCTCCGGCTACAACGGGGAATATGCTTATTTCATCTTCCGGGCACAATAAAGTGTCAATGCCGCTCAAATGGACTATATTTCTTCCGTTTATCAAAATGATTATCTCGTCGCTGATATGGCCATCTTTAAAAATAAGTTTTTCAAATTTCGGCCCGTAATTTTCGCATAGTTTAAGCAAAAGGTCCTTTAACACGGAACAATATTCAACAGTTATTTCCTTTGTATTCGTGTAATTTCTTATATATGCAAAGAATAATACTTTCATATAAAAACCGCCTTAATTCAATATCAAACTGCAGCCTTACCTCATGCTTGTAAACACATCATCCCAAGCCATGTTTTGTCTATATACTTATCGTCCTGCATATGATTTTGCCTATAAGGTTGTCATCCTGAGCCATGGCGAAGGATCTTCTATGCTTCGATAGTAGGAGATTCTTCATGGAATAGCAGGGTGTTGTAGGGGCGGACATTCCTGCCCGCCCTTACCTGTTCGCTACCCTTTATATCTTAATAGATTGATAATTCTTTTAACTTTTCTTTAGTCGGCACACTATCTTCGTCCCAACCTCTGACCTCATAATACTCTTTCAGCATGACATCAAGCTGGGAAACCAAACCTTTGGCAGGTCCCGATGGTATCGGTTCATAAAGTAATCTGTCAGGCAGTGTATCATCTGCCCTTGTTAAGCCTGCCTCCAAGTTAAAGAGTTTCTCTAAATTCCATATTCTTTCTCCCATTTGCAGTATTTCCTCGTCGGTGTATTCAAGACCTATACCTGTTCTCAGCATCTCGGATATCTCCGGAAGCCCC
>CAZMPR010000183.1:0-3489 GCA_964568265.1 uncultured Clostridiaceae bacterium
TTTTTACCTTCTATAACGTCCCAATCCGGCAAAGAGCCGGGCGCAAGGGAAATGTAACTGTTTATATTATAGTTATCTTTAATAGTTTTTTCCATGTTTTTTAAAGCAGATAAACAACCCATATATGCAACAATATCCAATACATATTTATCAAAACAGTCGGATACCTGATCAATATATGCCTCAATCTCATTGCCGCCGGTGGCAATGAATACAAAAGCTGTATCATTTCCTTTAATTTTATCTGCAAGCATCTTACTGCACAACTTGATACCATCGATTATAATAAAGTCTTTACTTATATCATCAATATTTACTTTTTTATATATGAATTTCGGCTTTATAATATCTCCTGCGTCGCTTGCAACTTTATATGCTTCTTTATATAATGGTGTATCTTTTTCAGTTTTAAGCAAGTTCGACAATATGTCTTCATTCAATTCAAAAATCTCTATCAACCCCCAGATTGCCCCCCAATGATCGGGCTCGTATTTAATATTATATCACGAAAAGGTAATACTCTCCTTAGGGTTAAAAATGTTTCCGTATCTACGCTAAAATATTCCTTTGTCGGGTAATATCGAATAATTATTTCCCGGGAAATAATTTATTAGGAAAAATTGCTTGTAAAGTCTTTAAAAATTTTAAAGCATATTTACTTAAATTATGTTAAAATGATTTTATTGTATATACATTATAAAAGGCAAGGTATTAATTTGAAAGGTGTGTTGTTTTACAATGGAATTTCTGAAGGACAAAAACTCTAAAACTATCATAATAGCAGTAATTTTGGTATTGATAGTCTTGGCAGGTGCTATTTATTTTAATAATAAAACAAAAGAAAACGATGTAGTTGCAAGTATCGATAACGAAGTTATAACAAAAAATGATTTATATGAGGCCATGGTTGCAGAGAACGGAAAGCCTGTTTTGGATATGCTGATAGCAAATAAAGTCATTGATTTAGAGCTAAAAAAAGAAAATATTACGATTTCAAAAGAAGATATAGATAAAGAAATGGATTTAATAGCGGAACACTACGGAGGATTGGACAATTTTGAGCAAATGTTGACTATTTACGGTCAGTCCATTGACAGTGTAAAACAAAATATTGAAAAAAATCTGCAAGTAAAGAAACTGCTGGAGCCGCAGATTATAATCACTGACGAGGAAATTAAAGATTATTTTGAAGAAAATAAGGAATCTTTTAATACGGAAGAACAAATCAAAGCTTCACATATTTTAGTTGACAGTGAAGAAAAGGCTGTGGAAGTGAAAAACAAATTAAATGCCGGAGAAGATTTTGCTGAATTGGCAAAAGAGTATTCGACAGATAACAGCAACAAAGATAATGGCGGAAGCTTAGGCTTTTTCGGCAGAGGCGAAATGGTTCCCGAGTTTGAAGATATAGCGTTTTCGTTAGAAGCGGGAAAAACAAGTGAGCCCGTTAAGACTGATTTTGGATATCATATTATAAAAGTTGAAGAAAAGAAAGAAGCAAAAGAAGCAGTTCTTGAGGAAAACTCGAAACAGGTTAAGAATATGATTTTCGAACAAAGACTGCCCGAAGCATATAACAGCTGGTATGAAAAGAAATCGACAGAATATAAAATAGAAAACAAGCTTTATTAATTAATTTTTACCTCTTTGGATTTAACCTTTATCACTGATGAGTACAATCAAACATGCTTTTAGTTATTTCAAGGGTAAACCGGATGAGTGTTTACCCTTTAAATTTAATTGCCATTTATGCGGGATAAAGCAATCATTACAATTGTTCTGCTACCGTCCAACTATCGCTAAATCATTGCTAAACTATCGTTCGTCCATTGTTTGAAGAACGAGTGGTTGCTCCTACCATATAACTATTGCTAATAAAGAGAAAGAAGGGACGTTATGAATAAAAAAGTTGTTATGCCCATCACGATAGTTCTTCTTATTATTCTTATTGCAATTGCGGTGGCCAAGCCAAGGTTAGAAGCGAACTTTCAAGATTTGCAGAATATGACTTTTGCCGATACAAACCTTTCTCAAATAAGAGACGGTATATATGCCGGTGAATACAAAGCCTTTCCCATAGCTGTAGAAGTTGAAGTTGCAGTTGATGATCATAGGATAACCGAAATCGAAATAAAAAAGCATGATAACGGCAAGGGTGCATCAGCCGAAGTAATTATTGACAAAGTCATAGAAAATCAAAATTTGAATGTAGATGCAGTTTCCGGTGCAACATACAGCAGTAAAGTGATTTTAAAAGCTATAGAAAATGCTATAGGCAAAACCGAAATATAAGGCGGTAATTAAAAAGGAGACCTCAGGTCTCCTTTTTTAATCCAATAATCTCTTTTCTCCTTGAATCTCCTGAATCGGTTTTATATTCTGTGTAACTTCCAATGTACCTATATAGTTGCCTTTTTTATCCCGAACAGCGAAATATCTTATATATACATACATATCGGCAGCTTTAATCCAGAAGCTTTCGCTGTCTTTTGTGCCATTTTTAAAATCATGAAGTATACTTTCAACTGTATGAACGCTTGCCGGCGGATGACAGTTTTGGACTGTTCTGCCTATAACGGCTTTGGTCCTGGCAAATATCCTTTCAGCTCCTTGTGAAAAATATTTTACCGTGTCATCCTTATCAATAAATGTTATATCAAAAGGAAGCGTATTCAGCATAAGTTCAAGTTCTTTTAAAGAAAAATACCCAGTTTCAAATCTGATATACCCGGGTTTATCCAAGGCCTCATCCGTCTTGCCCTCAACTTTTTCTCTGTAGGGTTTCCAAATACCAGAAGGTACAGCCAAACAATACCCTATCTCTTCGCTGTCTTCGGCTACGGTAATCCACTCATCTTCCGACAAGGTCTCTTTACACATGGGAAACAATATGTTTTCTTCTTTGAAAATCATTTCATTAACTCTTTCTATAAGAGTCTTCAGCCTGCTTAAAATTTCTTCTTTATTCCCCCTATAGTTTTCCAAATCCAGTTTAATTCCTTTTATCTCTGCCCTTATCTCATCATCTACTCCCCACATAACCTTGGGCGGTGCGGTAATCCCGTATTTCTCCAGGTAAGGAAAAATGATATTTTCTTTCCTGCTGTAATGCTTATCAATATCCCATAACAAATTCAACACTTCTATCAGTTTATAGGCTTGTTCCTTATCATCGTCGGCTTCAAAAGAACCCATAGCATCTTTCAGTTCTCCGTCTAAAAGCTTCTCCAGTTCTCTGTTTTCAAGTAAGAATGTATTTAAAGGATGTCCGGGGATTTGCTCTAAATCCTTTGCATCTTCTTTATGAATGTCCTCTATTGAACCTCTGAAAACGGCGCTATGAACATCACAAAGTCTTTGCACTTCTTCTATTGGCATCCCTTCGGCAATGATTGCCGCTTCCATTTCGGATATTTCCATTGCCGACACACCCTCGATCAGCTCCGCGAACTTTTCCTTAACCTCCTCTACGGTTTTACCATCATGAAG
>CAZMPR010000184.1:0-3453 GCA_964568265.1 uncultured Clostridiaceae bacterium
ACATTTGGAGGACGGGCATCCGCGGATGGTTAATACCCCTTGGTATGATAATGTCATACCTTTTGAGGAAGCTGCGGAGTTAGGAACAAAAAAAGTAATCAATGAGCATTCCACCATCGGATTAGTTGTTACAACAGACGGAAGTATAACAGATATACCGAGAGTTAATTACATTGAAGCAGAAGAAAGAGTTGTTAAAGAGCTGAAAGAAATAAACAAACCCTTTATAATAATACTTAATTCGGCAAGGGCGGAAAGTGAAGAAGCAAAGGATTTAAGAAACTCCTTAGAAGAAAAGTATGAAATCCCTGTTCTTTTAGTTGATTGTTTAAACATGAGCCTTGCGGATATAGAAGTAATACTTGATAAAGTATTATTTGAATTCCCCATTAAAGAAATAAACTATCATATGCCCCGTTGGTTTGATTCTTTGGATTATGATCATTGGCTTAAGAAAGAGATAATAGACGGAATAAAAAGCAATGCAGATGAAATTGTTAAATTGAGGGAGTTGGGTAGTTCGGCTGCGGCATTTTTGGAATTAGACAATATAAACAATAGTGACCTCACGAATATTGATTTATCAACCGGTGCAGCTAATATTAGTTTTACACTGAAAGAAGGATTATTTTATCGTATATTAGGTGAGCTATCGGGGCAGGAAATTGCAGGAGATTATCAGTTGATAAGTTTACTTAAGGAATTGTCAGAATCAAAAAGAGAATTTGATAAAATAAAAGATGCCATAAGAGATGTAAAAGAAGTCGGATATGGCGTTGTTGCTCCATCGGTAGATGAAATTCAGCTTGAGGAGCCTGAAATAGTAAAGCACGGCGGGAGGTTCGGTGTCAGACTTCGTGCCAGTGCTCCATCGCTACATCTTGTCAAAGCAAATATCGAAACTGAGGTATCACCTATTGTAGGTACTGAAAAACAAAGTGAAGAGTTTATCAGATATTTTTTAGATGAATTTGAGCATAATCCGCAGAAAATCTGGGAAACAAATGTATTCGGCAAATCCTTATATGATATGGTAAAAGAGGAGCTCCAAGGCAAAATCTATAAAATGCCGGAAGATGTGCAAGATAAAATTCAGATTGCCATGCAAAAAATTGTTAATGATTCTAAGGGAAGTATTATCTGTATAATAATTTAATTATATTGAAAATAAACCAGTCAAAATTTAAAGCCTGAAGGAATAAATAAAAAGACTCCTTTAGGCTTTTCTACTTAATGGTAGACCGCTTAATGATGATGTAATGGGTAATCCGACAATTTATCCGGAGAGGCTCTTATAGGAGTAAAATTTTTTAAGCAGTGTAAAATTAAAAGAATTTTTATACGAAGCAAAATGGTGGTATAATTATGACTATATAAAACATAGCGAGATAAACAATTATTATAAGGCGGTGGAGCGATGAAGATATTTAAAGGATTATCTATTATAGCGGGAATACTTTTTATAGCAAATGTTATAAAAGATTTAACCGGAATACCGATTCCATCGGCTGTATTAGGAATGATTCTTTTACTTTCTTGTTTGCTGACCGGAATTATAAAGTTAGAAAGCATTGAAGCTGTATGCCGGTTTTTTTTAAATAATATAACTTTGTTGTTTGTTCCGGGTGGTGTAGGACTTGTGACTTCTTTTGGTCTGATAAAAGATCAATGGATACAAATATTGGCAGTCCTAATTATGGTAACACTTTTTGGAATAGCGATAACAGGATTGACGGTTCAGTTAGTACAGCGTATTGTAGAAAAGAGGGTGAGGTAAATGAGTTTTTTAGATACCCCCGTGTTCGGCTTTGCCGCAACTGTTATTGCTTTTCAAATTGGCATTTATGTGAGCGGGAAAACGAAAAAGGCCTTGTTTAACCCTTTAATTATTGCTATTACTTTATTGATAGTATTTCTGTCACTTTTTAATATTGATTATGAAATATATAATAAAGGAGGAAGTATAATAACTTTTTTCTTGGGTCCTGCAACAGTGGCATTGGCAGTTCCGCTTTATAAACAGATAGAAAGACTGAAAAATAATAGTTTACCTATATTTGCCGGGATTTTAGTCGGCACTTTAACATCAATAATAAGCATTATATATTTAAGTAAAGTCTTTGGATTTGGACAAGCAGTTACAGTCTCTCTGATACCGAAATCAGCAACAACCGCGATATCTCAGGAGATATCCAAACAAATGGGAGGCGTTCCTGCAATAACCATTGCGGCAACGGCGGTTACGGGTATTTCAGGGAACATAATGGGCCCATATATCTGCAAGATATTTAGAATTACAGATGATACTGCCGTGGGTATAGGTTTAGGGACAATATCCCATGTTGTAGGTACTGCAAAAGCGATTGAATTAGGAGAAACCCAAGGAGCCATGGGTTCTTTGGCCATAGGTGCGGCCGGATTGGCAACTGTGTTTATGGCACCATGGCTATTGAGTTTACTATATTAAATGTTTATTGATAAAAAGTATAGTGTTACTGGTGGATAAAGATAAATTTGAAGAAAGAAGAGAATAGCAGAATGATTAAAGAGATCAAATCTGATGAGTTTTATCATTTAAAACAGATAATTGAAACTATAGATATAGCCAGAAATTACTTTATACTACTGGGTTTATCAAATAAGACAAAAGTTTATGATAAAATATACGGGGAATATAAAGACGGAGAATTAAAAGCTGTGCTTTTTATAAGAAAGAGCGGTTTGTTACAGTTTTTTGCTCCCGGAGAATATGATATAAATGTTTTTTCGGAGCTCATAGCTTCGCTGGTATCCGAAAGGTTAATCGGACCAAAACTATATTGCCATAAACTTTTGGATAATGGAGTTTTTTCTATTGCGGATGAAGGGGCTTATATATCAAAGCTGGAAAAAGATTTTAAATTGGAGCCGCTAATAAAAAACATCGAATTCTGCAATATAGGTATTAAGGATTTGGATGAAATTATAAGGCTATATCAAAAAGTTTTTCAAAGCTTTAGCCCTAAAGATGTAATGGAAGAGAAATTTATATCTGAGCGTGGACGAGGAATATGTATTAGGGATAATAACAGAATAATATCCGTTGCCCAAACCGATTTTGAAACGGTAAATGCTGCGCTAATTGTAGGTGTAGCTACAGAACCTGATTATAGGAATAAGGGTTATGCCACCGAATGCACTAAATATTTAAGCATTATTATGCAAAAAGAGGGGAAAGATGTATATCTGCAATATGATAATCCTAAAGCCGGCAAGATCTATGAAAGGCTTGGGTATAAAACAATTGATCGTGTAGTTCATTATAGGAAATAGGATTTTTATTGTAAACTATAACGAATATAATAACTTTTGATAAAGTTTGTTTTTTTTATCTAATAATAAACCAAATTATAAAACATTATGAAAAAAGTAAGGCGGAGTGATAGATACAATGATTCAAGATATAGAACCAAA
>CAZMPR010000185.1:0-3429 GCA_964568265.1 uncultured Clostridiaceae bacterium
TTTAAAGCTTCTCTTGTTATTAAAGCCAAATCATAAGCAGTCGTATAATGATTTTCATCGGGAAGTCCGTGGGGGTTTGCAAAATTGGAATTCTTTGCACCTATCTCTTTAGCTTTGTTGTTCATAAGCTTTGCAAAATCCGCCACACTGCCGGATATATGCTCCGCAACGGCAACCGCTGCATCATTACCTGATCTGAGCATAACGCAGTAAAGCAAATCCTCAAGTATAATTTTGTCTCCCTCTCTTAAATAAACCGATGAACCTGTCTGTATCGATGCTTTTCTACTCACTGTTACAACATCATCCAAACCAGAGTTTTCAATAGCTAAAAGTACCGTAAGTATTTTTGTGGTACTTGCCATAGGCAATTTTTGATATGGATTTTTGCAGTATAGTATTCTCCCGGTACTCACATCCATTACTACTGACGACTGCGCATCGGAAATATTCTCTGCTGCATTTAAAACACTGAAACACATTATCAAAATTATTAATATAACAATTAGTTTTTTCATGTAAATACCCCGCATTTATTGAAATTTTAAATACTGCATTTATTATTTACAAAAATGCGATTTCAATACTTTTAAGACTGCCATGCCTGTTTTGTATAAAAATTTAAAAAAGCTGCAATACAGCTTTAAATTATCGTTCACTCTCTTAGAACAATTTTACACATCTTCACTTTACTATTTCTCCATAATAAATCAAAAAAAGAAAGGACTGCTATCCTTCCTTTTTCTTTTTGCAGATATTATCAAGCATATCAGGCAACAAATCTAAAATTCTGTCTGCTATCGTATTTGAACTTACGGGAATCATCCTTATAATATCGTTAGATACGGATAAAAATCCCACGGGATGTACGGAAACTCCAGCCCCGCTGCCGCCGGCAAAAGGTTCCTTTTTTTCATTTGTATCTCCGCTGCTGCTATCATCTTCACACGAACCTAAGCTTAAATCACCTCCACCTGAAACAAAACCGAATCCTACTTTGGATATGGGGAAAATTACCGTTCCGTTTAAAGTTTCCACCGGTTCCCCTATTACAGTGCTCACATCAATCATACTTTTGATATTTTCAAGAGTTGTTTTCATTAACGCTTGGATGGGCTGTTCCAAAGGCAACACTCCTTTTCTTTTTTTTGACTGATTTCAATGCAATAATAATATTGCCTATCTTTGCCTCTATTATGCAGGCAAAATCGAATTCAAGCACGGTTTCATTAAATATCGGGATAATGTTTATTTCCTTTATATCAATCATTGTCATCCTTTTAGCCGCGGCTATCAAATTAGTCAAAAAAGTACTGAACAAACCATATGATATTGCGGTAGACGAGGCATCATCCAATCCGAATTTTAAATCTAAAATTACGTCATAGGTTTTTGTCTTTTTCATTAAATATAAAATGCCTTTTTTATTTACAAAATAATATTGTTTCATTTTGCTAAACGAACCTGAGCCGCCTGAAAATAATAATTTAATATTATTCAAATAAAAATCGGCATCAAATTCTTTGGTATAACCTTTAGGAATAAAAGTAAAATTGGAAGGGGGTTTATTTGATGAATTGTATCGCAAGGAGCCGATTCCTATAGATGTGTTAACATTAAAAGTATATTTGTCTTTATTTTTATTTGCTGTCACATCAACCCTTACAGTTGCAAAAAACAAAAATATTAAGGCAAATACTATGATGATCGAAAAAATTCCAATAATATAGAACAATAAAAGCCCTCCATGAACCTAAGTACCGATTTTTAAGTATTTTCCCACAAAATGAAAGAATAATACATTTGCGCATTATTCTTCAACATTTGCTATTTCCGGTAAGTCCATAAGAGTTTTGAGGCCGAACAGCCTTAAAAAGTTTTCCGTTGTCCCGTATAATATTGGTCTCCCGGGAGCCTCCAGTCTGCCTATATCCCGTATTAGGTCCTTGTCCAGCAGGCGATATATACACCCGTCGGATTTTACTCCTCTTACTGAATCTATATAAGCCCTTGTCACAGGCTGTTTATAGGCAATAATAGATAGTGTTTCCAAAGAGGCTTGGGATAAGCCGGTTCTTGCCTTGGGCTTAAGTAACTTTTCTATGTATATGTAATATTCCGGTTTTGTGGAAAATTGATAAGAACCGTCAATCTCAATAATTCTCAATCCTCTGTTGTCACGCTCGTATTCATCAATCATTTGATTTATTATTCTTTTTAAAGTGGCTTTATCTATATCAAATACAACAGATAAATCATTTAATGCAACAGGATTACCCGAAATGAAAAACAAGCACTCAAGAGCAGCTTTGACCTCTCTAATCTCCATACATCCCACACCTCATAGTTAATTTTAATCTAACTAAAAATATTATATATTTGTTATTTAACCTAACCTGGATATTTATTTTTTATCATAGAATTTTAAAATTCACTATTTTACGATGGTATCTTCTTTAACAATATACAGTCAAAACTGTTTGATTGCTTTGCACGTATAACTTTGCTTTTTATTAATTCCAGTAATGCTAAAAAGGAAACAATTATTTCAAGCCTGTTATCACAGCTTTCCAATAAATTATCAAAGCTCGTCCATTTCTTATGCGAAAGGAAACCTAATAACTCAGCTATCTTTTCCTCAATTGTAACGCTGTCTTTATATAGTTTTTTGTACCCTTTTTCCTCTTTTTCTCTTTCTTTCTTCAACAATAGAATACTAAACTTTTCAACCAATAAATCTACACTAAGCTCATCCGGCAACTCAAATGAATCAATTAAAGCATCGGCTAAATTGGAATCCTTGAAAACACTCATTTCGTTTAACGAATATCTGTCTTTTAATAGTTCCGATACTTCTTTAATCTTTTTATACTCCAATAATTTGACGACGAGCTCTTCCCTTGGGTCCTCCGTGTTCCCGTCTTCTGCAGGGGCTTTGGGCAGCAACATTTTGGATTTAATTATCAGTAAAGTAGCCGCCATAACTAAGAATTCACTAGCTAAATCGATATCCAAACTTTTCATCATTCTTAAATAATCTATATACTGTTCCGTGATTTCAGCTATAGGAATATCATAAATATCAATTTTAGCCTTCTCAATCAGATGAAAAAGCAAATCTAAAGGTCCTTCAAATACTTCTAATTTTACACTTATAGCCATATTAACACCACAATACTTTTCTTATATAATTCATTACAAGAATAAGCCGACTACAAAATAAATTGCTCTTTGCGCATAAAAAAACATAGGCCCAAGAATATAATCAATGGTGTTTGTAAAAATCAAAAGAAGCAGCAATAAATAAGAATATTGTTCATATTTATAAAACTTGTATTCAATACTAACAGGTAAAAGTCCCGCCAATATTTTAGAACCGTCTAAAGGCGGAATAGGTATCAGATTAAAAACCCCTAAGCCTATATTGAT
>CAZMPR010000186.1:0-2311 GCA_964568265.1 uncultured Clostridiaceae bacterium
AATGCCGCAGTTTACGAAACAGTATCCGGGCTGCATGCTTGGCAGCCCTTTCAACTATTCGCAAATAAAAGCATTACCGCTTTTTGTACTGTCTATTTATTGTCTCAAAATTGCACCCACCTGATTTGTCAGCGAGTTTATTATTCTGTTATGGACTTTGGAAATGTCATCTTCGGTCAGGGTCTTCTCATTTGAACGATAGGTTATTCTAAAGGCCAAGCTTTTGTATCCTTCTTCTATTTGAGAACCTTTGTATACATCAAATAATTCTACTTTTTCAATAAGCTTACCGCCTTTGTTTATAATTATATCTTCTATTTGTCCCGCTGAAACCTCATTGGTTATTACAATTGCTATATCTCTTTCAATGGATGGGTATTTAGGTAAAGGTGTGAACTTCCTATCTAAATCCATCCCGGAAATTATTTTTTCAAAATTCAATTCAGCAATATAAGCTTTTATAGGTATATCGTAGTTGTTTAACACATAAGGATGTACTTCGCCGAAGCATCCCGCTTCTTCATTATTAACCCAAAGTACCGCAGTCTTGCCGGGATGAAGGCTGTCGTGTTTTGAGGGGAGTATTTTATAACCTTCTATGTTTAAATACATCAATAAGTTTTCTATTATGCCTTTTAAATCATAAAAGTCATAATTCCCATACATGCCAATCGTCAAAGTATCTCTTTCATCAGGCAGTTCTACAAGGGGCAATGCCTTTGCCAAATATACTTTTGAAATTTCAAAAAAACTGCCCTTTTCAACCTTTCTGTTATAGTTTCTTGCGATTAGCTCTAACATATTGGGTATTAAAGTTGTTCTCATTATACTTTGATCTTCACCAAGAGGATTCAATAACGTGATTGCATTTCTCAGTGGGTCGCCTTCGTCCATATTAATTTTATTGAAAACAGAAGGGCTGACGAAGGAATAGGTCAATACTTCAAAAAGGCCTTGTGCGGCTAAATTATCCTTTGCCATGCTTATAATCTTTTGACTGTCACTTATTGTCCCTTGGGTAAATGTTGTATCCATCAACTTGGAAGGGATGTTATCATAACCATATAATCGGGCTATTTCTTCGTTTATATCCGCTTCCATTTCTATATCGTCCCTGAATGTCGGCACAGTGATATGAAGAACTTCTTCTCCCTCAACCTCGAACTCTAATGACTTAAGCATTCTTTTTATCTCATCGGCAGATACATCTACCCCCAAGAGCCACTTAGCCCTTTCCGGCTTAAACTCAATAATTCTTTTTTCTTTAATTTTTGGATGTATATCTATAATACCGTCTACTACTTCTCCTGCACCCAACTCATTCATAAGATAACAGGCCCTGTTTATTGCCAAAGTTATCAATTCCAAATCCAGCCCCTTTTCAAATCTTGAGGACGCCTCGGTTCTCAATCCTAATCTCTTTGAGGACATTCTGACACTGACCGGATCAAAATTAGCGCATTCCAATGCGATTTCTTTTGTGTTTTCATCTATTTCACTATCGAAGCCACCCATAATGCCTGCTATTCCTATGGCTCTTTCTTCGTCTGCTATAACTAATACTGATTCATCCAAATACCTGTCTTTTTCATCCAAAGTAGTAAGTATTTCGCCTTTTTCGGCATTTCTGACTATTATCTTTTTGTTTTTTAATTTGCTCAGATCATAAGCATGCATAGGCTGACCAAGCTCCAGCATAACATAATTTGTTATATCAACAATATTGTTTATCGGTCTTACGCCGGATTTGATTAATCTGTCCTGCATCCACGAAGGAGAGCTTTTGATAGTTATATCTTTGACTACCCTAACAGCGAAACGAGGACATAAACTTGAATTTTTTATATCTACGCTTAAGTAATTTTCTACATCCTTTGAATCAGAAGGTTTTAGTATCTCAGGGTATTTAAGCCTTTTGCCGAATGTTGCCGCCGTTTCTCTGGCAATTCCCAATATGCTTAAGCAATCAGGCCTGTTGTTGGTTATTTCAAACTCTACTATCTTATCATCCAGTCCCAATACCTTTTTAATATCAAGACCCGGAGGGTATTCCTTTTCCAATATATATATTCCCCCGGACATATCGGTACCCTCGGGGAGCTGTCCCGCATCCAATTCCAGCTCCTCGGGAGAGCAGAGCATGCCATTGGATTCAATACCTCTTAATTTGCCTCTTTTTATTCTTGTTCCATCCGGTAAAGTTGAGCCGTGTAACGCAACGGGTATAAAGTCTCCCTCCCTCACATTGGTGGCACCCGTCACAATTTGAATCATTTCATTTCCTACATCCACTTTTGTAATGATAAGTTTT
>CAZMPR010000186.1:2321-3381 GCA_964568265.1 uncultured Clostridiaceae bacterium
CTCACCAATATATTCGATTATTTCAACAATTTTACCCACTACGATTTTATCAATATTTTCTCCTATTTCTTTAACCGATTCCACATTGGACCCTGACATGGTCATAGCATCTACATATTCTCTTATATCAGAGTCGATATTTACATAATCATTTAACCATTTAATAGGTACAAGCATTACAACCCCTCCTTTAAAATTGCATTAAGAATCTTTTATCATTTTCAAACATAAGTCTTAAATCGGAAATATCATATTTGAGCAATGCAATTCTGTCTAAGCCCATTCCAAAAGCAAAACCCGAATATATTTCCGGATCAATACCGCAGTTTTTCAAAACATTGGGATGAACCATTCCCGAGCCTAATATTTCTATCCATCCACTATACTTGCATATGTTACAACCTTTACCGCCGCAAGCAGAGCATGTGCAGTCCATCTCAGCGCTGGGCTCAGTAAAAGGAAAGTTATGAGGCCTGAACTTAGTTTTTGTCTTTTCTCCGTACAGTGCCCTGGCAAAAACCTCCAAAGTGCCCTTAAGATTGGCCATGGTGATACCTTTATCAACGACTAACCCCTCTATTTGATGAAACATGGGTGAATGGGTAGCATCAATCTGGTCTGATCTGAATACTTTACCGGGGACAATAACCCTGATGGGTGGTTTTTGCTTTTCCATTATCCTTACCTGGTTAGGTGAAGTTTGAGTCCTTAGCAGAAATTCTTCAGTAATATAGAAAGTATCCTGCATATCTCTGGCGGGGTGAAACTCGCTATGGTTCAGGGCATCAAAATTATAATAAACTGTCTCAATCTCCGGACCTTCAACTATAGAAAAACCCATCCCAATAAATATTTGGAATATTTCATCCAACACTTTTGTTATTGGGTGCCTATTACCTATTTCTCTTTTTCTTCCCGGCATGGTTACGTCAATTTGTTCACTTTTTAGCCTTAATTCCAGTTCCTTTTTCTTAATGAAAGATGAAGTTTCTTCTATTTTTTTGCTTATCTTATCTCTGATTTCGTTTGCCATCTGTCCTATTATCGGCCTTTCCGCCTC
>CAZMPR010000187.1:0-3371 GCA_964568265.1 uncultured Clostridiaceae bacterium
TTGTCAATTCTCAAATTATATTAGGAAATATTCTCACATTAAAATTCCCAAAAGCAAGTCAAAATCAGACTGATTTCCAAATTAATTCAGGAAATTTTAAAGGAATAATCAAAATATAACAATGTTCTGCGAACAAGGGGCTTTGCCCCAAACCCCAGGATTTATCGCTTTTAAATTCTCCAAAAGCAATGAAAAAAGATGGTTATAGCTACCATCCCTTTCCATCGCTTTTTATAGAATCCTATGCCGGCGCTCGGGTTGCGTCCCCGCATTGCCCTATCTTCCGGCATAGGCAAGAGCCAAATATCAATTTTACTTAGCCTGTTTTCATAAAAATACTAAACACCCGTCTCTATATTAGCCTGGTATACAGCCTCTTCATCTACAGTTAACATCTTTCTCACAGTGGCATACATAAGACTTGCAACGGCAATATTATTAATGTTTCTCGGAAAACCACCGGAAATGGTGTGTATAGCATTTAGGGCAGAAGGGGTAAATATTTCATTCATACACCCTGCAATCCTTACTCTGCTTATACAATACTCTGCAGTTTCATCTGTACTGAGACCTTGCATGGAATACCTTATTGATATCCTCTGCCTTAAAGCGTAACAAGTGTTAAGGGCAAGCCTGTTCCTTATTTGAGGCTGTCCTGCCAGTATCAATACAAAGGGATTGGAACTATCAACCCGGAAGTTAAAAAGAAGCCTTAAATCATCTAAAATTGCCATGGGAGCCATATGTATTTCGTCAACAATGATTACCGGAGTTATTCGTTGTTCATAGTATAGACTCTCAATACAACTTTGTATCTGATTAAACAAATTGTATTTTTTATAGGCGGGTGTCTCCCCCAATAACGAGGCCATTGCCTGATAAAATTCTTTAACAGTTAGAGTAGTGAGGGCTAAATAGCAGGGTCTGTACAAGGATCGGTTTAAGTTTTCCGTGAGCTTCCTAAGACCTATCGATTTACCGGAGCCGGGTTCTCCTACAATAAGGCAGATACCTCTGCTTTCAAGCATATACTTAAGCCTGGAGTCCAACTCCTTCATATCTTGGCTTGCATAAAGCTTATCTGTAGATATTTCTTTATCAAAAGGGTTAAACTTTAATCCGAAATGCTGCCTAAACATTAATCATTACCCCCCATCATATCGCTAAAGGAGATTGAGTTTTTAGCGACGGGTGTGTCGGGCACAGCAGACGATTCATCAGATTTTGGATTATCATTTTTTCTTCTGTTACCCTTAAACCTTCTCACAGCATGGGCGTTATCATGAAACCGCACCATTTTAGCTTCACCCACTTTTTTACTGTTCTCATATAGGGGCAGGATTTTAGTCATATCTTTTAGCCACTCAGGTTCATATCTTATCTCCATCCTGCGACCTGCAAATCTGGCATCGGTTTCATAAAGTATATTATCAATTTGAATAGTAGCGTCTCCTTGGACCTTTCTTGTGACTCTAAGGAGAAAGTTTTCGTTAATCCTCTCTATATCCGTTGCCAAATTAAGTTTTGTAACCTGGGACATCAACACATCATGGGGAGATAGTCCGTTTAATCCGCTATGGGCTTTTCTTTTGTAGTCATCTTCCAACCATTTGAAGTATCTATGATTAAGGTCATCCAAATCTTTAATGGTAGTCGGATCCAAGGTACTTAAAAACCTCATTCTCACCGTATGGAACATCCGTTCTACTTTTCCGCGACCACGGGGGACAAACGGTTGTGAATGCAAAAGAGTGCAGCCTAAGGAGGCACAAATATACTCAAATTGTTGCGAACGATAGATTTTTCCGTTATCCGTATACACAAGTTTTGGAATTCCCCGCCTTAATACTGCTTCTTTAAAACAATGCCTCAGGGTTTCAAAGTTCTGTGACAGGTAGAACTGTGTATACACCGGATATCTGGACGCATCATCGATAAACATATGGAGGTAGGTTTGTACCTTCCTTTTACCTACAGTAATATGATATCCATACATCACATCACCTTGCCAAAGGTCTCCCACATGTTCATGGGCGAATCTTAATATCTCGGGGTTTTCCGGATTACCTTTCAGTTCTCCTGCCAATGAAAGATCTTCAATGTACCTGTATACGGTAGACCGGGATATATTCAAGGGATTGATTAAGCCATCTGATACCATCTGTTCATAAATCATAGTCACAGGTACTTTAGCATTAGCCTTAACCCTTTTCAGTATCTCCTCCCCTATTTCAGTTGTTATCTTTCTTGATTTGCCTTTATCACTTCTGGTTCCCCTTATTAAACCTTCAAGCCCTCTTTTGTTGTAATCGCACAACCAGGATTCCAATGTCTTGTAGGAATAGTTTCGCATGCCGTAATAAGGCATATCAACAGGCGACGCGGCAACTTGCCTAAAATATTCCGTGTTGTTAGGAACCTGTCCATTTAAAACCGGTCCTAATATTGAAAATTTCTTTAATGCTATAGCATTCTTGGTTTTCTCATCCATCTTTTATCCCCCTTTGTTCAAATTTTCTCTTTTCCCATATGTAATCATTCTATATTCCTTGATAAGTCGTTCCAATTGGGAATGTAGTGTTGCTGATTATCATTTTTGGGGGACTTCAATTTAAAAAGTTTTTATGCTATCATATTTTGAGAGGTCATAAAAGATTTCCCGGTTATATTTGAAAAGCGGACAAGAAATACATGGGGATGTATACTGTGGACCTTTTCAAGGAAATCCTTGACCCACTTCTGATTCTCCGGGATTGTTCCGCTTAAGATAAATTCCGGAGACATCAGATTTAACCCATATTGTATCAGTTGTCGATTCTTAATTATCCGCCTCCTATAGTGGTTTATGTGTCTACGGCTTATAATCGGCAAATCAGAATTGATCCTATGAATTAATTTGTTTAAAGATATTCCGCTTTGATAAAGTTCATGTAATATGTTTAATATGCTTATACCCGAATATTGAAAATTTTGCAGACAAAACATTGGGAGCATCGAAACTGTTCTGCCGCATATTGGACAAATATATCTGCGGATGTATATGATACCGGTAAAGGACTTACTGATAAAGAATCTTTCATAAAACCCATGTTTCATTAACCTCACAGGCATGGTGCAGTCATGGAAAGGGCATTTATCAGGCGGCGGGGGAAAACTCTCATAGTTTTTTACTTTAAAGCTTTCAGGTTTATTTTCTGTATAAAAAATTATTTGCATTAAAACACCTCCAATGCAAATAATTTTATCATAATCTTAATACCACCATAAAGTGAGAATTCTTTTTCACATTACAGTAGCATTCATATCTTTTTCACATTATTTAACTTGATAATTTTAAGGTTATTTCACCTATTTGTTTTTGTGAATTAACA
>CAZMPR010000188.1:0-3371 GCA_964568265.1 uncultured Clostridiaceae bacterium
AATTTCCTTAACAACATTATCATCATCATCGGATTCCTCCTGCATAACTGCATGATGATAGTTGGGATCAAAAACACAGTTCTCCGCATCAATTTCTTTAAGTCCGTTTTTATTTAGTATTTGTAAAAAATTATTATATACCATTTCAAGACCTTCAATATATCTTGCATCTAAATCACCGGCTTTAAAAGAATCCAATGCCCTATCAAAGTTATCAATAACCAATAGCAACTGCGTCATTAATTCCTCTAAAGAAAACAAATAAATTTCTTCTCTTTCTTTCACTACTCTCTTGCGAAAGTTTTCAAAATCCGCCTGCAGCCTAAGAAATCTTTCTCCGCTTTCCTTTAATTTCAATTCATATTCAGCTATTACATCTTCCTTATTCTCAACATGGTTCTCTTCATTGACTTCAGCATTTCCTTCGATTTCTATTTCGCTGTTTAGATTAACGTTATTTTTGTTTTTACTTTTTAAACTATCATCGGCTTTCACTTCTTTTTTCAATACAATCCCACCTATCAATTATCGTATTTCATTTGTGTAATATATTCTAAATAAAATTATGTTTTAAGAAGCTTAGATAAAATATCATTCAAATTTTGTGTCAAGCAATCAACAACGGAAATGACCTTTGTGTATTCCATTCTTGTAGGACCAACTACTCCTATGGAGCCTATAGTCTTGCCGTTAAGACTGTATGTGGCAGTAATTAAACTGCAATTCTTTAATTGGGTAACCTTATTCTCTTTACCGATAGTTACGGATAAATCCTTTGATGATTCATCAAGAACTTTAAAAAGTATATCATGCTCTTCCAACACATTTAAAAAATCTCTTGCTTTTTGAACATCACTGTATTCGGGCAAATCCAAAAGATTAGCCGCCCCATCATGGTAGACCTCAATCTTATCCGAATATTTAAGTGCCTGAAACAGTTCGGGCAAAACTTTATTCAAGACCTCATTATAACCATTTATTTCACTGCTTAAAGCCGAAATATCCAAATTGTTTAGTTCATCCAAAGACAGCCCCGTAAGCTTTTCATTAAGAATATTTGATATTTTCCCTAAAGTATAAGTATCTATATTTTCTTCCATTCTTATTACACTATTTTTAACTATACCGGCATCAGTTACAATGACGGCAAGAACATTAATACTGTCAATACCAATCAACTGGATATGCTTCAAGCTGGTTTTCAAAAACTGCGGCGCCATAGCAATCGAAGTATATCTTGTGATATTTGAAAGCAATTTTGATGCATGCTTCACTAAATCATCGATTTCGCCCAGTGCTTCCACAAACTCCTGTTTTATATACTCAATTTTTTTTGCATTTATCAAACTTTGGTTCATTATTGAGTCAACATACAATCGATATCCCTTATCCGATGGAATTCTACCAGCGGATGTATAGGGTTGCTCAATGTATCCTAATTCCTCCAAGTCCGCCATTTCGTTCCTGATTGTAGCAGAACTGACACTTGTTAAATATTTTTTTGAAATAGTTCTGGAACCAACGGGCTCCGCCGTATTAATATAATCTTCTATTATTGCCTGCAATATCAATCTTTTTCTATTGTTAAGGGACATAGATAACACCACCCTTGTTAGCACTCGCACTCATCGAGTGCTAATTCTGTTATTATAATAACATTGCTTTATTTTTTTGTCTATAGTTTTACCAATCTTTTTTCAAAAATTAGAAAATTTTATAAAGACATAGTTGGATAGATCTCTTCCTTTATCTGTTAAAACAATATTTTCTCCATTTTTAAAAAGTAACTTTTCTTTACACAATTCATTGATAGTTTCTTTATATAAAGACACAAAATCTTTTTTGTATTTCTTATTGAACTGTGCAATATTCAAGCCTTCATTAAGCCTTAAGTTTAAGAATATGGTTTCCCACATATCTCCATTTTTATTGATATCTTCAAAGCCGTCAATGCAGGTTTCATTGTTTTTTACATTTTTTATATACTCATTAATGCCTTTTATATTCCAAAACCTTCTTGATTCTATTTTACTGTGACTGCCTGCCCCTACCCCTAAATACTCCTCATTCTTCCAATATATCAAATTATGAAAGCATTTATAGCCTTCTTTTGCGAAGTTGGATATTTCATATTGTTTATACCCTTTTTGGGATAAAACATTTATAGCCAAATGATACATTTCTCTATCCATATCTTCATCCGGCAGTGTCAATTTACCTGACTTAATTAATGCATAAATAGGGGTTGATTCTTCTACTATCAGGCTATAGCATGATATATGTTCAGGTTCAAGATCACACACTTCTTCAAGGGTTTTATGCCACATATTCAAAGTTTGTTCCGGCAAAGAAAACATTAAATCGATATTTATATTTTTAAATCCTTGTCTTTTTGCTATGGTATAACTCTTTATAAAATCCTCATAATTGTGTATGCGACCAATTGATTTCAATAAACTGTTTTGTATAGCCTGCAATCCGATGCTTAATCTGTTGATCCCCATTTCATAATATTCTTTTATTGCTTCTTCATTCATGCTTTCCGGGTTGCATTCTATAGTTATTTCCCCATCATTTTTTACATGCGGTTTTATCAATTCAATAATTCTTTTCATATTTTTCCACTTAATAAAGGTGGGGGTTCCCCCACCGATAAAAACAGTTCTGAATATAAATTTACCTTCATTTATATAAGAGTTTATTTCTTTACACAATGCCTCAATATATTCATCCTCATCATTACTTTCGTAAGAATTAAAATCACAATAAAGACATTTCTTCTTACAAAAAGGAATATGAACGTAAAGGCCTATCTCCTTCATTTTATCACCTAATCATTCAGCTTTAATACAGACATGAAAGCTTCCTGGGGAAGTTCGACGCTGCCTATTTGCCTCATCCTCTTTTTGCCTTCTTTTTGTTTCTCCAACAACTTTTTCTTTCTTGTTATGTCTCCGCCGTAGCATTTTGCCAATACGTCTTTTCTTAAAGCTCTCACTGTTTCCCGGGCAATAATTTTTTGGCCTATGGCGGCCTGAATGGGTATTTCGAATAGCTGCCTGGGTATGACATCCTTTAGCTTTTCAGACATTGCTCTACCCCTTGTATAAGCTTTATCCTTATGCACTATAAAAGATAAAGCATCTACGATTTCGGTATTTATCAAAATGTCTAATTTCACTAAATCGGATTTTGTATAACCTTTTAAAACATAATCCAAGGACGCATAGCCTTTTGTCCTTGATTTTAATGCATCAAAAAAATCATATATTATTTCGTTTAGTGGTAAATTGTAATGTAATATGGCTCTCTTTTCCTCTATATATTCCATATTAATAAAAGTGCCTCTTCTATTTTGGCATAACTCCATT
>CAZMPR010000189.1:0-3351 GCA_964568265.1 uncultured Clostridiaceae bacterium
TTGGAAGATATATCTACGTAATTCTATTAATTAGTATGAATTACGACATTTCTCTCCATTCTTCCTTGCTTATTAATACCTTTCTCGGTTTGCTTCCTTCGAATCCGCCTATGATTCCCTGTTCTTCCATCATATCTATAATTCTTGCCGCCCTGTTATATCCTATTCTTAAACGTCTTTGCAACATCACAATAGAGGCTTGTCCTGATTCGACAACCAGATTTATAGCATCCTCAAGTAATTCATCGACGTCGCTTTCCGAGTCACCTTTTTTTGTTTCTTTAATTACTCCTTCTAAATAACTTGGCGGAGCTTGTTCTTTTATGAAATTTACTAATAGCTCAATTTCTTTTTGTTTAATCAAGGAACCCTGTACCCTGATTGGCTTTGACTCTCCAACGGGGTAAAACAGCATATCACCCTTACCAAGCAATTTTTCCGCGCCGCCCATATCAAGTATTGTTCTTGAGTCTGTCTGTGATGAAACTGCAAATGAAATCCTGGAAGGTATATTAGCTTTTATTAATCCTGTTATTACGTCCACTGACGGCCTTTGTGTTGCTACGACAAGGTGCAGCCCTGCAGCCCTTGCCATTTGTGCCAGTCGGCAAATGGCATCCTCTACTTCGCTTGGAGCAACCATCATCAGGTCTGCTAATTCATCTATTATAATAATGATTTGCGGCAGTTTTTCTTCTTCAGCTATGTTTGAATTATTATATCCGATTATATCTCTGACATTTTTTGATGCAAACATCTTATATCTTTCAGTCATCTCTTGAACAGCCCAATTAAGGGCACCTGCTGCCTTTTTCGGATCTGTAACTACAGGTACAATTAAGTGGGGAACTCCGTCATAAACGCTTAGTTCAACGACCTTGGGATCTATTAAAAGCATTTTTACCTCATCGGGATTTGCCCTAAAAAGAATGCTTGAAATCAATGAGTTGATGCAAACACTTTTTCCTGAACCTGTCGAACCGGCTATAAGTAAATGAGGCATTTCTCCTATATCAGCTATGATATTTGTACCCGTTACATCTCTGCCCAAAGCAAAAGAAATTTTTGAATTGTTCTTTTTGAATTCATCAGATTCTAAAACTTCTCTTAGATAAACATTGGTTATTTCTTTATTGGGAACCTCTATTCCCACCGCTGCTTTACCCGGTATGGGTGCTTCTATCCTAACCCCTTGAGAAGCCAAGCTCAAAGATATATCATCTGCCAGATTTACTATTTTACTGACTTTTACCCCAGGGCTTAATTGCAGCTCATACCTGGTTATAGACGGACCAACGCTAACTTGGGTTACGTTGGCGTTTACATTAAAACTTTTCAGTGTTTCATCCAGCACTCTAATGTTTTGCATAATTTCCTTTTTTGTGCTGGCACTTTTATTGTCATGGGGCAAATACAAAATGTTAGTATTAGGAAGAATATAATTCGGAAATTGCTTATTCAAAATTTTGATTTCCTCGGGTTCCTTTTTAATCTTTTCAATGATAACATCTTCTTCTTTCTTCGTTATGGAGATATCCGGTTTTTTATCATTAAATCCACTGCTGAATTCTTTAGGAAAGTTTATTATTTTTATGTTCTTTTCTTTATCTGCATTGTCTCTGCTTACCGAGACCTGATCAGTGCTTTTTATAATCTTTTTTCTTTTAAACATATCGGTTTGAAACTTTTTGATTGATTTTACAATTGCAGCAAAAGCCCGGCTAAAGGAATTCAGCACATTTTTAACTCTGATATTAGCAAACAGAATAATTGAGATTATAAACAATCCGGAGATAATTGCAATTGTACCGCCTTTACCTGCGTATTTCATTAAAACATACCCGAATAACGCACCTATGGCACCTCCGCCGATTTTAAGCATACCAAAACTATAAGAAGAAACTACATTATTTATATAGCTTGTCATGTTTTCGCTTAGCACACTAAAATTTACTAAGTATAACGATATCAACAGGTTTATGAATGCAATGCAAATAGAAAAAAATCTGATATTCAATCTAATGTTTTCTTTTAAATAAAAAATACCGATACCAAATATTAGGGGGATTATCGGGAAAAAGTAGGAACCCATTCCAAATACCCCCAACATGCTTTTCTTTATATATGTACCGATTATTCCCGAATCACCATCCAGCAGGCTGATGAGAAGATATAAGCTAATAATAATGAGTATAATGCCAAATATATCATATTTTAAATTTTTTATATTTCTTCGTCTTGCCATTTTATATCACCTCAAATTAGAATTCTACATAAGTATTTAAAATCCTTTACAAAAATCATAAGACAATTGTATGTTTTATTTTTTATTAACTTGTTTTGATATTAGAGCCTTCAGTTTTTCCATAGCTTCTTTCAAGCCGCCTATATCGTCAATTATTCCATATTTTACAGCCTCTTTGCCTACTAATACTGTTCCCACATCATTGGCCATTTCGCTTGTGGTAAACATCAATTTTTTTAATATTGATTCTTTTATTCTGCTGTGACTAATTATAAAATCTATTATTCTTTTTTGCATTTTATTAAAATATTCATAGGTTTGCGGTACGCCTATGATTAAACCATCCATTCTTATAGGATGAATGGTCATGGTTGCAGTGGGCACTATATATGAAAAGTCTGTTGAGACGGCTAATGGTACGCCTATACTGTGACCGCCGCCTAAAACTATCGAAACAGAGGGTTTTTTCATTGTACTAATGAGTTCTGCAATGGCAAGTCCAGCCTCCACATCGCCTCCCATAGTGTTTAAAGTTAACAGCAATCCCTCTATTTCTTTGTTTTCTTCTACAGAAATAATCTGGGGTATAATATGTTCATACTTGGTCGTTTTATTTTGTGGCGGTAAAGCTATGTGTCCTTCTATTTGGCCTATTATTGTTATAGTATAGATGTTACTGTTTAACACCGGCAGGCTCATTGTACCGTATTCTTTTAAATTTTCCTTAGTGTTTTCTCTTTTTACTTTATCTTCGTTTTTTTTTCCTTTAATACCACTATACTCTTCCGAAAAATTATTCGGCAAATAATCAACTCCTATAAATCTGTTGTTTAGAATATTTTTACCTTATGTTAGTTAACTATTCAAAACTAAGCTATAAGTAGTTGCATCCTTTAAAAAAGATAATAAAACCTTTCAAAGCTAAAGCTTAACATTGAATATGTTAAGCCTAAAAACTTTTACAAATTATAAAAACAAAACCTGGTACAAAATTTGTATCTTCATATATTCTTTTAGAAGTTCCTGATAGCGAATATGGAGATGAGGGAATTTTCTTATTTGGTGACTGTGGATTAGTACAGAATCCTACATCTGAGGAATTATCG
>CAZMPR010000190.1:0-3348 GCA_964568265.1 uncultured Clostridiaceae bacterium
CAGCTTAAAGGAAATAATAGAAAGAAGATTTCAACATGGTCTTGAAGAAAGGGCAGAAATAGAGGGTAAAGACGGCGAATATGAACATGGCAAGTTTTCTGCTTTTCCCGACTTGCTTTTAATAGATGGAGGATTGGGGCAGATAAATGGGGTCAAAACTATATTGGAAAGGTTTGAATTGGATATACCGGTATGCGGAATGGTTAAAGATAATAAACATAGAACGAGAGGACTTATTTATGAGGGCAGTGAGATTCCCCTATCAAAAAGCAGCGAGGTTTTTAAGCTCGTAACCAGAATACAGGATGAAGCACATAGGTTTGCCATAAATTATCATAGAAGTTTAAGAGAAAAGAAAATTACCAAATCTATTCTGGATGACATACCCGGAGTAGGTACTGTAAGGAAAAATGCTTTGTTGAAGCATTTTAAAAATATAGAATATATAAAAGCCGCTTCTATAGATGATTTGCTTGAGGTGGACGGAATTAATAAAAAGGTTGCCGAGGAAATAATAAACTTTTTTAAATAATAAGTTCAAAATACGTTTTTTTATTTATTAAGTAATTGATTGGGGATATAAAGCCACCTAATTATGGGATAGACGACTCCGTCTATCCATTTATTATTATGAAAAGGTGTGCAATTACCTACGATTATTTAACAATTACAATTTATGAACAGAATCCCGGGATATACTTAAACAGAAATCTTGTGATAAATTATATTTACAGGCTTTAACAGTAGCATTTTTAAAGAATGCAATACCCTTCATAAGAATATAAATAGTGTAGCAGCCTTTATGCTGCAATTGATATTCTTTGGAGGTATTGTAATGCCGAAAAAGCTTGTGAATATATTTTTTATCATTGTTTCTTTTTCATTTATAATTTTCGGACCTATGTTGTTTAGAAAATATCATGTAGATTATAAAGAAAGCTATGAAGGCAGCAGGGAAAGCATTGCAAAATGGAAAGGCGTTATTACCATATGGGACTATCCGAAGTTAGATACGGAGTCCGGCAGTGCCCACAGTTGGATAAACCGCAGAGTAAAGGAGTTTGAAAAACTGCATCCGGGCACATATATAGATTACAGAACTATCGATAACGCCACCGGCAAGCTGACTCTCAGGGCGGCATCAAAAATCGGTGCATGTCCGGATATTGCCCCAATAGGTAGTGATATGTACTTTATTTCTTCCGGTTTATTAGAACCGTTGAATGAGTATATTGAAAAAGAGAATTTTATGGAAGACGCTTTATCATCTTGTATGTATAATGATACATTATATGGAATACCTTGGGCAAAAATGGGTTACACTCTATTATTGAATAAAGATATTTTTGAAGACCGAAAAGTGGAATTGCCTACAGAAGGGTTTTGGACTTATGAAGAATTCCTTGAAAGCTTAAAAAAACTCACGGTAATCAGTACCAGAAAAGCCGGTTCCAGTGTATACGGTTTGGTAAGTTCACTGGAAACAGGGCATTATAATCTTTATGGAACGCTATTATATGATAGTGTAATAACCGAAACAGAAAAAAGCTATAACAATATTTTTGATGATGCCGTAACAGGCCTTATTAAACTTAGCGAATTAAAAAACGTACATAAAGCGTTGTATCCCGAAGTTACAAATATTAATAATAATCAGGCTTTTAATCTTTTTTTAGCAGGCAAGGCGGCAGTTTTCTTGGGAGATGCATGGATGGTTCCTTATTTAAAAGGTTTTGGCATCAAATATGGGATGAACTTTACTACTGCTCATTACCCAAGCAAAAACAAAACAGTTTCACCTTATATAAATGATATTTACTATTCTTACGGTGTATTTAAGCAGGATGACGAGATGAAGAAAGAGGCTTGTATAGAGTTCATAAAGTTTTTAACAGAAGAAAGGTTTCAAGAGGATTTAAAAAAATTTGGTTATTTTCCGGTTCGAAAGTCGGCTAACTATATATACCAAACCGATAAAGAGTTGTATACTATTCAAAGAGGATTGGAATCTGCCAAGCATATTGCAGACAATAAGTACTGGTGGGAAATAGACGAGATTTTTCGGTATGCCATAATAGATGCTTTAAATGGGAACAAAAGTCCCGAAGAAGCCTTAATGGAAGCAAAACAACTAACGTCAAAGTATTTAGATAATTGATAAAAATCGGACAGTTGGTTAATTGGAATAGTTGTAATGTTAATAATACAGTTTGGGGGATAGTTATGAAAGAAAAACAGCCTGTAATAGAATATAATAATAAGAAATATCTTAGAATTCCGGTGAAAACTCATGTAATTCAAAAAGAGGATAATATCATTGATGTGGTAAAAAAATATGCTGAAGAAATTGTAAAAGATGACGATATTATATTTATAAGCGAGAAGGTGGTTTCCATTACCCAGGGCAGAGCATTTTTCTTGAATGAGATTAAACCCCGTCCTTTAGCTGTTTTTCTGTCAAAACATGTAACAAAAACCCCTATAGGTATAGGCTTGGGTATTCCGGAAACCATGGAAATGGCTTTACGTGAATGTGGGGTTTTAAGAATACTTTTTGCGGCCGCAGTAAGCTTTATAACAAAGCTTTTCGGAAGAAAGGGTGATTTTTACAGGATAGCAGGGTATAAAGCATCATCTATTGACGGTCCTACACCAAATACCTTGCCGCCATATAATAGATGTGTGGTACTGGGACCGGAGGAACCGGATAAAGTGGCAAAGAATGTAAGCGATGCAATAAAAGCAGAGGTTGCGGTAGTAGACATGAATGATTTCGGAGGAAATGTATTGGGAACTTCGAAAAATAATTTGGATAGAAAAATGATTTTGGAAGTCTTAAAGGATAACCCCTTAGGGCAATGCTCCGAGCAGACCCCAATCGGTGTTATAAGACCTTTAAATCAGTAATAGCCGGAAAGGGAGGAGATTTTGCTGTTTAATAATGCATTTGTTGGTGTAAGATATGATGAACCGATGAAAGAACATACCTCAATTAAAATCGGGGGAAAAGCTGAAATTTTTTTCGAGCCGGAAAACATAGAAGAATTGATTAGTTTTATACGCTGCCTGAGAGAAAAAGAGATACCCTATTTAATCGTAGGCAATTGTACTAATTTGTTGGTTTCGGATGATGGGGTAAAAGGAGCAGTTATAAAATTAGGCGATAAGATTTCCCGGATTGAAGTTACAGATAACAAAATTGTTGCGGAGTGCGGGGCACTGCTGACAACCATATCGAAAATTGCGGCAGAAAACTCACTTACCGGAATGGAATTCGCAAACGGGATTCCCGGTTCTGTTGGAGGGGCGGTTTCCATGAATGCAGGTGCTTACGGAAGGGAAATGGAA
>CAZMPR010000191.1:0-831 GCA_964568265.1 uncultured Clostridiaceae bacterium
TTGGGCTTTTATAAAGGAAAAGTGGACGGGATACCGGGACCTTTAACAAATACCGCAATAGAAAGTTTTCAAAAGGATAAAGGACTTGCCGTTGATGGTATCGTAGGCGCGGAAACTATGTATTTACTTTTAATAACGGAAAAGGGTCTTAATACCGAGGCGGGCAAAGAGACACCAAGCAGAGGGAATACTGAACGTAAATCTGATGGGGATAATACATATGGAGAAATGCTTGACTGGTGGACCGAAGTAATAAATATATTTCCCAGAGGTGCTAAAGCGCAGGTTATTGATTTTAAAACAGGAAAAAGCTTTAATATTCAAAGAAGCTACGGAGGCAACCATGCGGATTGCGAAACATTGACAAAAGAAGATACCAAAAAGATGAAAGAGATTTGGGGCGGTAAGTGGAGCTGGGACAGGCGGTCTGTGATAGTTGTTGTCGGTGAGAGAAAGATAGCAGCTTCTATGATTGGGATGCCCCATGCGGGGTTGGACTCAAAACCTGCTGAAGCTTATGTAAAAGGAAGAAGCGGAGGCTTTGGGAGCGGGACCAACTTAGATGCTGTAAAAGGTAACGGCATGGACGGACATTTTTGTATTCACTTTTTAAACAGTCGGACTCACGGAACAAATAAAGTAGATGCTAAACACCAGGCAAATATAAAGATTGCTGCGGGGAAATAGATAAAGATTGAGCTTAGCTCTTTTAAGGCTTAGGTATGACCTGAGCTTTTTTATTTTTATAAAGTAATTGGAACGGAAATAGTCTATAATAAAGATATCTATAAGGGTAAACTTACACTTTATGTTTTAGTGGCATAAAAGTAT
>CAZMPR010000191.1:841-3338 GCA_964568265.1 uncultured Clostridiaceae bacterium
ACATCAAATGTGTCCTTTTTTATTTTATGAGGTAAATATGAGAAAAAGAAAAGAAAGGGGTATACTTATGGAAAGGTTGCTTAAGGAAGGGCTGACTTTCGATGACGTCCTGCTTATTCCGGGAAAGTCTGAGGTTCTTCCGAAGGAAACAGACGTGACTACGATGCTTACTAAGGGTTTAAAAATTAATATACCGATAATATCTGCCGGCATGGATACGGTAACCGAGGCAAGATTGGCTATAGCGATTGCCAGAGAAGGCGGAATCGGGATAATCCATAAAAACATGACCATCGAAAGACAAGCTCTGGAAGTAGATAAAGTAAAAAGATCGGAACACGGTGTCATCGTTGATCCCTTTTATCTTTCCCCAAAACATATAACAGCCGATGCAATGGAGTTGATGGAGAGATATAGAATTTCAGGGGTTCCCATAGTAAGTGAAAAAGGCAAACTGGTGGGAATACTGACTAATAGGGATTTAAGATTTGAAACGGATATGACAAGGCGTATTGAAGAGGTAATGACAAAAGATAATTTGGTCACTGCATCGGTGGGAACGGATCTTATTCAGGCCGAGCAGATTCTAAAGAAACATAAGATAGAAAAGCTGCCTTTGGTAGATGATAAAGGCTATTTAAAAGGCCTTATTACGATAAAAGATATTGAAAAAACAATACAATTCCCCAATTCCGCAAAGGATAAAGGCGGGAGGCTTCTTGTGGGAGCAGCGGTAGGCGTAACAACCGATATGATGGAAAGAGTAGAAGCTCTGGTGGCTTCTAAAGTGGATGTAATTGTTGTAGATACAACTATCCGGATTTACAGGTTATAGCGGGTAACGTTGCTACCGCTGAAGGCACGAGAGATCTTATTGAAGCCGGAGCCGATGGTGTAAAGATAGGAATAGGCCCCGGTTCAATTTGTACAACAAGAGTTGTTACAGGCGTGGGAGTACCACAGATAACGGCAATATATGATTGTGCAGAGGAAGCCGATAAATATGGAATACCTATTGTGGCTGACGGAGGAATCAAATATAGCGGAGATGTTGTAAAAGCAATAGCTGCCGGAGCAAGTTCGGTTATGCTTGGAAGTTTATTTGCCGGAACGGAAGAAAGCCCCGGAGAAACTGAGATATATCAAGGAAGAAGCTTCAAAGTATACAGGGGCATGGGCTCTTTGGCATCCATGGCCAGCGGCAGTAAAGACAGATACTTCCAAGCGGATGCAAAGAAACTGGTTCCTGAGGGAGTGGAGGGCCGAGTGCCATTTAAAGGCCCACTATCTGATACCATATTTCAATTGGTTGGCGGCTTACGTTCAGGCATGGGTTATTGCGGAACCCTTGATATAGAAACGTTGAAGAAGGAAAGTAAATTTATAAGGGTGACGGCTGCCGGTTTGAGAGAAAGCCATCCCCATGATGTCCATATAACAAAAGAAGCACCAAATTACAGCCTGTAAATCTACGCGGGGCGCGGCTCACGATGGTAAAGGAGATGAGCCTGTTCCCTTATGTAGTGGCAGACGACTCTGTCTGCCTAAAATCATATCCGAAAGGACAATAAAAAATGGAAAGAGAATTTAAAGAACTCAACATAGAAAGTTTTATAGGAAATTCAATAAATAAAATAAAAGAAACCGCAGGTACCAAAAATGTTATATGTGCCTTAAGCGGCGGCGTGGATTCCTCAGTAGCGGCTGTTTTGGTTCATAAAGCGATTGGCAAGCAATTGACTTGTATCTTTGTTGATAACGGTCTTATGAGAAAGGATGAAGGCGACCAGGTAGAATCCATATTTAAAAAACTGTTGAATATGAATTTGATAAGAGTTAATGCACAAAGCAGATTTCTAAATAAACTTGTCGGAATAACCGATCCTGAGAAAAAAAGAAAGGCTATAGGGGAAGAGTTTATCAGAGTTTTTGAAGAAGAAGCAAAAAAGCTGGAACAAGTAGATTTTTTAGTTCAGGGTACCATATATCCGGATGTTCTTGAGAGCGGCTCCGGTTCATCCGGATCTGTTAAATCCCATCATAATGTGGGCGGCTTGCCGGAAGATATGAATCTAAAGCTTATCGAACCTTTAAGAAAGCTTTATAAAGACGAAGTTAGAAAAGTAGGATTGGCATTGGGAATTCCTGAAGATTTAGTTTATAGGCAGCCTTTTCCCGGGCCCGGACTGGGTGTAAGGGTTTTAGGCGAGGTTACCAAAGAGAAGCTGGATATTGTTAGGGAAGCAGACTCAATTCTCCGTGAAGAAATAAATAATGCAAATCTCCAAGGAGAAATATGGCAGTATTTTGCTATACTACCTGATATAAAAAGCGTTGGTGTATACAAAGGCGAAAGAACCTATAATCATACAATTGCAATAAGGGCAGTAAATAGCACCGATGCAATGACTGCTAATTGGGCAAGAATACCCTATGATATACTGGCAAAAATATCTGAAAGAATAGTTGAAGAAGTCCCCCATGTAAATAGGGTAGT
>CAZMPR010000192.1:0-3328 GCA_964568265.1 uncultured Clostridiaceae bacterium
CTTGCAAAATATGCAATTATCCATTTGCTCACCTCCCTGATAGGCAATTAGGCAATTAAGTATATCTTATTATTCAACAATAATACCAAAAAACCCTCTAAATGACTTCATCCATTATCAGTTTTCCTATTGCATGCCCATTATCAACATCTTTTAAAATAACCTTCAGGATTTTACCATTGATTTCCCGTGGGGATTCTGCTATAACTCTTATATAATTATGCGTTAACCCTTCGTAAAATCCTTTTCGATCTTTTAATTCCTGTTCAAACAACACATTAAACTCATTACCTATAAAACGATTTATAAATTCTCTTTCCTTACCTTTAGCCAATGCTATAAGCCTATTGCTTCTTTCTTCTTTTATTTCACCGCTTATTTGATTTTTGTGCCTTTCCGCAGGCGTTCCTTTCCTTGGCGAGTATTTGAATATATGCATGGCGCTGAATGAGATTTCATCAACAAAATCCAATGTTTTTTCAAACTCTTCATCCGTTTCTCCGGGAAAACCGACAATAACATCTGTTGTAATCGCAACTTCGCTAAATTTCCTTCGTAAATTGTTTACAACTTCCCTGTATTCGCCTGTCGTATATTTTCTATTCATTCTTTTTAAGGTTTCATCACAGCCGCTTTGCATTGATAAATGAAAGTGTTGGCAAATCTTTTTCAACTTTGATAACCTTTGAATAAAGTTATCATCTAAGGTCTTCGGTTCTACTGAGCTCATCCTTATTCTTTCAATGCCATCAATCTCATGTATTTTTTCTATTATGTCTATTAAACTTATGTTGTTCAAATCTTTGCCATAGGAGCCTATATGAATACCGGTCAATACGACTTCGACAAAACCGCTTTGTGCTAATCTTTTAACTTCTTCCACAATGCTATCCGTATTCCTGCTTCTAACATGTCCTCGCGCATAAGGGATAATGCAATATGAACAATATTGATCGCAGCCTTCCTGTATTTTTATAAAGGCTCTTGTTCTATTCTTGTATTGACTTATATCCATTTCTTCAAATTTGTCAATTTGCATTATATCCGTTACTGCATTTGTTTTACTGCTTTTTTTGATTGCTTTTTCAACCATTTCAACAATTTTTGATCTTTTATCGGTTCCTAAAACCAACTGAACCCCTTCTATTTCCATTACCTCTTGGGGGGCAATTTGTGAATAACATCCTACAACAGCTATAAAAGCATCTTTATTATAATCCAAAGCTCTTCTTATAATCTGCCGAGATTTTCTATCTCCCATATTTGTGACCGTACAAGTATTTATTATATAGATATCGGCATAACCGTTATAGCTTACAATTTCGTATCCTTTTTTATCGAAAGCCTCTATCATTGCTTCCGTCTCGTATTGATTTACTTTACAACCTAATGTGTAAAAAGCGACCTTACTCAATTCATTTCCTCCGTATTAAAATGTATGCTATATTTGATCATATTCGTATAAAATAATACTCAATATAGTAAAAGCTACAGTTTCTGTCCTAAGTATTCTATCGCCTAATGTAATTATTTGAGCTTTTGTATTTAAAGCCAATTGAATTTCTTTAGTATCAAAACCGCCTTCCGGTCCTATAAAAACACCGATGCTGTCAGGTTTTTCTCTTTTGAGCACTTGCTTTATCCCTTTAACCTTTTCCAATTCATAAGGCAAGATAACTAAATCCTTTGTCGCTGCGTCATCTAAGGCATTTTCAAAAGACATAGGCTTGTGGATGAGGGGAATTATTCCTCTACCGCATTGCTTGGCGGCTTCCATGGCAATTTTTTGCCACCTCTCTACTTTTTTAATCTCATCCTTTTCCGAACCCAATTTAACTACCGTTCTTTCGTTTAAGACCGGCACTACTGTCCTTGCACCCAATTCCGTACATTTTTGAATGATGAGGTCCATTTTTGAGGCTTTCGGTATTCCCTGATAAATAATAATATCAATATCAGATTCTCCCAAAGACTTTTCTTCGCTTAGAATTTTTGTTTTTATTTTGTTCTTCTCAATGTTTGTGATAGAAACCAAATAGTCCTTTCCTTCCTCATCACATAGAACAATCTTATCATCTGTTACAAGCCTTAGAACATTAGATATATGCTTGACGTCTTCACCTAAAATAATGGCCTCATTTTCTATTATGTTTTCCTTTTTTATGAAAAATCTATACATTTTTCTACCTCTTGGCAACTATTGCGCACCATTCGCCTTTTTCCATGACCTCTATAATTTCAAAGTTATTCTTTTCCAAGCTTTTTATTACATCATGTTTTCTGTCAATTATTATGCCGGATGATATAAAGCATCCACCCGAGGACAATAAACCAACAACCCGGTCTGCTAAGGTTATTATTACATCGGCAATTATATTGGCTATAATTATATCCGACTTCTCTTTAATTGCATCCAACAGATTGCCTTTTTTTACAGTTACCAATCTTTCCACATTATTTAAAAGCACATTTTCCCTTGCAACTTTACATGCGTTTTCATCAATATCTATGCAGAACACCCTGTCGGCACCTAATTTAGCAGCGGCTATTCCCAATATGCCTGAGCCGCATCCCACATCAACAACGTTGTCTTTCTGTTTTATATATTTCTCTATCAATTCCAAGCACAAATAAGTAGTCTCGTGATCTCCGGTTCCAAAGGCCATACCGGGATCTATTTCAACAATTAAATCGTTAGATTCTCCGTAATACTTTTCCCAAGTGGGTTTTACTACAATTCTATGCCCTACTCTAAAGGGTTTAAAATACCTTTTCCAAGAATTAACCCAATCTTCTTCATCTATTTGGGTTACAATAAGTTGTCCTTTACCTATATCCAAACCGTAGTTTCTCAGTGCTACAACACTTTTTTCTAAATTATCAATATATTCGCTGAAATATCCTTTTACTTTTACATCAGTGCCCAAAGCTTCAGTCAAGGACGGATCCGTGTAATCCCAACTATACTTGTCTTTATTCAGAGACAAAAAATCATTTGGGTCCTCTATTGCAATTCCCAATGCTCCTTTTTCCTCCAGTAAATATGCAACGGCATCACTGGCTTGGGTAGTTGTCAATACAGTATATTCTAAATATTTCATAATTCTATTCTCCTATATAAATCCATGTGAACACATATCACATTATATATAACTATTTCCACAAATACAATAATAATTACCGTCCGTCAATAGTATAGTCAAGTGTTATGTAAACAAAAAAGCAGCGAATCGCTGCTTTTTATTTACCTAATGCATCCTTCACTTTACCAAAAAAGGATTTTTCTGTTTCGCCGTAGCTTTCACCGACCATATCGGCATAATTCTTC
>CAZMPR010000193.1:0-3312 GCA_964568265.1 uncultured Clostridiaceae bacterium
TCATTATCCCGTTAATACCTAAAAAAGGTGCTCCTCCATACTCTTTATAATCAAAACGTTTCTTCAAACTTATTAAACTGTTTTTTATCAAAAGCGCCCCTATTTTGGATTTGGTTGACTTGGTGATTTCCTCTTTTATCATACTCATAATCCCTTGTGCCAACCCTTCCGTATTTTTAAGAACTATATTTCCTACAAAACCATCACAAACGCACACATCACAAATACCGTTTACAATATCTCTCGCTTCTATATTACCTATGAAATTTATATTACAGTTTTTTAAGAGTTCAAAACTTTGTTTTGTCAATTCATTACCCTTGCCCTCTTCCGTGCCGTTATTTAAAAGTCCAACTTTCGGCGAAGCGATTCCAGCTACTTTTTCCATATAAATTGAACCCATCTGCGCAAATTGTAGAATATTTTTAGGTTTACAATCTACGTTTGCTCCCGCATCTATAAGCATAAATCCGCCTTTCATTGAAGGTAAAACCGGAGACAGAGCCGGTCTGTCAATACCTTTGATTCTTCCAACCCGTAAAAGGGAACCGGCCAGAAATGCTCCTGTGCTGCCGGCAGAAAGAAAAGCATCACAAGTTTTATCTTTTACTAAATTCAGTCCTAATACCATAGAAGAGTTCTTCTTCCTTTTTATAGCGCTGACAGGGTTATCTTCATTACCGATAATTTCGCTCGCCTCAACAATATGTATCTTTGGATTTACCGCATTATCTCCTAAAACATCTCTTATCTCATCCCCTAAACCCACTAAATAAACGTCTATATCGAATTCGGCTACGGCATCCAAACTACCCAATATGACAGCTTTCGGGGCATTATCGCCACCCATTGCATCTATTGCGATTCTCACATCTTCCCCTCCTTAATATTAAACGAAACTAATATAAACTTTCCTCTAAAGACCTCAAGGCCCTTATTATTGATAAAAACCCAAACAAAATATTTATTGCCTCTTACTCTCACAACCTCCGCCTTTGCTATAAGTTTATCCCCGGCAAAGACGGGGCTTTTATATTTGATATTTGCAACCCCGATTAAAGCTACATTTGCATCGATAACCGCAATTGCCAGTGATTCTGCCTGGGAAAATATATGACTGCCTCTGACTACATCGGTTTTTTCAAATGCCATCATATGATCTGTTTCCAAAATAGAGATTCCACTTTCGCCCAGTTTTAGATCAATCAACTCTCCAACAATTTCTTTTCCCGCTATTGATTTTACTTTTAAGTAGTTTTCTTCCGCTACATTTTTTATTCTTTCTCTTAATTCACGTATACCCAGCTCAAGACGATCCAACCTTATGGTTTGTATACTTACATTATAAAATTCTGCCAATTCTTCATCGGTTAAAAACGGATCAGCGGAAATTTTATCAAGTAAAGCTTTTTGCCTTTCCTTTTTATTTAAACCTTTTTTCACATAGGTACCTCCTAATAGTACTAACGTTTAGTACCAGGTATTATATAATAATATACAATTTTTATAATCCTCTGTCAATAGTGGAATAAAAAATAACAGCGACTTTGCGCTGCTATTTTTTATTCTTCAACTTTTATAACCGTTCTATCTTTGTAATACCCGCAAGATTTACATACTCTGTGGGGTAATTTGGGTTCATGGCACTTTGGGCATGAAACCAGGCCCGGTAATGCAAGTTTCCAATTAGCCCTTCTTTTGTCTCTTCTTGACTTTGAAATTTTTCCTTTAGGTAAAGCCATTTAAGTAAGCACCTCCTTATTCCTTATCAAGCAAACTCTTTAAAATCTCCAGACGCGGATCTACTTCATTTATTACACAATCACATTGCGATAGATTCCTGTTGATTCCACAAATATGACATAATCCTTTGCAATCTTCTGTACACAGTGGTTTCATGGAAATTTGACTGATAATCTCATCTAAGACTAAATCATTTATTTCTATCGCATCTCCCGTAAATACAGATAATTCTTTATCTCCTTCTTGATAATCCTTTCCAAAAACATAGTTTGCGGATATATCTATGGATTCTTCGTAAGGATTTAAACACCTTGAACAAATCCTTTTTATTGAGGTTTTAATACTTATTTGCATATGAATCTTACCTTCGTAGTTAACTACATGGCCGGATACATTCACAGGTTGTATGATTTCAATTGCTTCGCCGTTAAACTCAATCTCGTTTTCACCCATAGATTCACTAAAAAGGAAAGACTTTTTATCCCCTTCATTTGCCTTTACTACAGCTAAATCTATTTTCATATTACCACCCTCAATAATTAACGAATTTTATTATACAAATCAAAGTGTGCTTTGTCAAGAATATTACTTCAGCCATTTATTTTATCAAGAATTCTGTATCTTTGGCTATCATTAATTCTTCATTCGTTGGAATAAGAAGTATTTTTGCTTTGGAATCATCCGTAGAAATTATTGATTCTTTTCCCCTTATATTATTCTTATCCTTATCAATTACTAATCCTAAAAATTCAAGCCCGTCACAAATATCTTCTCTCATGGTTACTGAGTTTTCTCCCAAGCCTGCAGTAAATACAACAGCATCTATTCCACCCATAACAGCGGCATAGGAACCGATATATTTTTTAACTTTGTGGGCAAATACTTCCAATGCAAGAGCGGCTCTCTTATTTCCTTCTTCAGCGGCATTTTCTATATCTCTAAAATCACTGCTGACGCCTGAAATGCCTAATACACCGGATTTTTTATTTAATACGTTGTTCATTCCTGCTATATCCAAATCTTCTTGTTCCATTAAAAATCCACATATTGCAGGATCAATATCACCACATCTTGTTCCCATGGCTAAACCTTCCAAGGGAGTGAAGCCCATACTTGTATCAACTGATTTTCCGTTTTTAACAGCTGTAATGCTGGCACCGTTGCCTAAATGGCAAGTAACTATTTTAAGTTCTTCTATATTTTTACCTAAAATTGCGGCTGCTCTCTCGGCCACATATTTATGGGATGTTCCGTGGAACCCATATCTTCTTACGCCGTATTTTGTGTAATACTCATAAGGCAAAGCATATATATAAGCATAAGGAAGCATAGTTTGATGGAAAGCAGTGTCAAATACTCCCACCATTTTCACGTCGGGCATCAGTTCTTTACATGCTTCGATTCCCAAGATATTGGGTGGGTTATGTAATGGTGCTAAATCAATACATTCTTTGAGTGCATTCATTACTTCATCATTTATAACAACGGAATAAGCAAACTTTTCACCGGCATGAACAACTCTGTGACCGACAGCGCTGATTTCATCCATGCTTTTTATTACGCCATAAT
>CAZMPR010000194.1:0-3298 GCA_964568265.1 uncultured Clostridiaceae bacterium
TTAAGGCATAAATAAGTTGAAGGGCAAGTCCTTTGTATTGATGCTTGGGAAAGGTCTTGGATATTTTGTCTTCCAAAACTTCTGATTTATCTAATACTTCCCTTATATCATGCTCTGATCTTCGGGCATAGTTATCCTTTATAAATGACCAATACGTATCAAAAGATATTAATCCCGGTGCTTTTTCCGGTATTTCCTTTTCTAATATTTCCCCTACAGTAGTAGAAATGGTCTTTAACACATGCCTGTTTTCCGCAATAAAAACCTTATTGAACACTTCAATATATGCAGGATGAATGGGATAAAGCTTTATATAGTCATCGATTCTTTCATACATTTCTTTATATAATGGACAAAAAGGCATTATATGTTCCCTTACTTTTGCTTTTTGTTCAGGTGTTTTATTTAGGATTCTTTCTGCAACTATGTAAGCCGTATCTTCTTTTCTTATAATCAATTGTTCATATCTGTCTTTTATTTTGCTCATTGTTTCAGATACAAAAGAAAATCTCGGGTTGTTGAATAGTTGCTCCTGAACTCCGCATATGATTCTGAACCTTGAAGTTTTAATGAACTCTCCAATTTCTCTTAAAAACCCCAAGTCCAACATTATTTCCTGCTCTTTACGAGTTTTTAAATAATCTAAAAGCTCATCAATCACCAACATATAGCCTTTGTTGGGATATTTGGATTCGAAAATACCCATCATTTCCTCTAAAGCGCCTTTATGGTTTGTCAGTGTAGAGCTATCGGGAAATTTATATGTAATGCCCCTTTTTGATAAGTCCTCTTCAATCTCTTTTAAAATAATATCTCTCAGATTATTATCCACGGCACCCAGCTCCATCCTTAAAACCTCGAATCGACCGGCTATGGATTCTATATGACTTGCAAATTTCTTGTTTTTTATATGGTTTAGATAGCCCTTATTATTTGCCACAGAAGAAATAAGTGACATTAAATGGCTTTTGCCTGTACCGTAGTTGCCCACTATCAGTACACCTTTATTGTCTATTATTTCGTCTAATTGAATTTGGCTCAGCAGATCATAGTTTATTTTGTCAGCCATTTCGTCAGACATAACATAAGTCTCAACTAAGTTCTTCGCTTTTTGGGCATCATCTGCGTCTTTGAGTTCTATAACGGATTCAATAGGATTGAAATTAATTATATCCCTATATTTCATTTTTCTCCCTCCATTCATCTTCATTATATAACAATCACTTGTCTTATAATGGTTATTTTAATACAATTTGGTCTATTAATTCTTTAGATATACACCAAGGCCTGCCTTTTACTAATGTAAACACTATAAAATTCGATTAGATTATGATAAAAGACATTATAAGAATTTAAATCAAACATATTATATTGTAATCTTTAACTTGATATCTTCTATAATCTGCATATCCGAGATTTGCATAGACCAAACTTTCTAATGCAAACTGTCCCGGCCAAATAACTATAATTTTTGCATTTCGACCCAAATTAATAAAAAATCCTAATATGTCAATGTTATATTTAGGATTAAAAAGTATATCTATATTTTCTATAATCATTTTTTTGATTGTATTCTATTAAATATTTTTTCAAGTATACAAAAAACATTCTTTTCTCTTTCTTCTTTACTACAATTTAAGAGTTCTGATGACAAGATCTGACCTAATGATATGATATCGTAATCAAAGAATTTATCTTTGGTTATCTCAGTTTTTTGCATGCTTATAACAGGAAAATGGTTGTAAGTATTCCAAACCCTGTCCAATTCTGATATATTACAAACAAGGCCCATATAATCACCCTTAAAATAATAAATGTTATCTATATTTTATTGCTTTTCATATCAGAAAAAATCTTTTAAAAATCTTTCTACAATCCTTATAAATCGTTCTGCATTATTCACCTGTTCTTCGGCATCGCTTCTACTTACAATGTAAAAATCGTCATAATCACTTTTATTACGTATCCTAAAAGATTTTTGTATAATGACAGAAACCTCAGTATCAAATTTCCCTGACTTTACATAATTTTTATTGAAATAGGCAATTACCCCCGAATGCTTATTAGAATCAAAACCATCTAAAGCCAATATTGCACGTACTGCATGAAAAATTGCATAATAAGACCTATTAACAGCTCCCTTAAGGTAACTGTCTTTTAAGTTTGCTTTCGCATTTTCTAAATCCTCTTTTGCCCTCTCCAACCTATATTTTGTTAATTCAACATGCTCATTGCTCATAAAAAACAACCCCTTCATTTATAATGTTTTTATAAAAGGGCAAGATTTCTTTGTATTTTGAAAACTTTTCTTCATTAATAATAATCGGTGTGATAAGTACATCATTGTCTAAATTTATATTAACTTCAATCTTCACTAATTCATTATCTTTGTCATTTATGTTTTCTTCACTGCCAACCATTAATAAAATGTCGATATCAGATTCTTCATTAAAATCTCCTCTTGCATAAGAGCCATACAGAATAACCTTCTTCAGGTCTTCTCCTAATACAGGTTTTATTTCGTCTGTATACTGTTTAATAAGCTCAAAGACTTCTTTCTGCGTTTTTTTTATTAAGGTTTTCATGATATCACTTCCTTGTTTATTCTATTCTTTAATATATCCAAATAATAAAGCAATACAAACGAAAAATATAGCTATTAAATAAAGCCCTACGGCTAAATTTTTCTAATTTTCATATCAAAAAAAAGTTCGAATATCATCTATTATATTAACCTATTTTTAACAAATAATCAATTAACTAAATCTCACTGATGCTATTGTCAAGCTTATGTCAATTGGAACTGTCCCCTATGCATTTAAGCTGCATCAATAACTGACTAAGTAACGTGCCTGCCACCTATCCTCTCTTATCCTCTTAACGCCATTTCAATAATCTTATCTGCATAATCTGCCATAAACAAAGGTAAGTTAAGAAGGTCATTGTCAAGTCGCAGATTATTCAAAGAAAAACGAATGCGTAATTTAGTCTTATCCTCATACTTTTCTTTGTATTTTTTTAAACTCAGGCTTTCCACATTTTTTTCTGATTTTACTTCTACCGGCAAAATGTCATTTTCCCTTTGAATTAAAAAGTCTACCTCATATCTGGGGTTTAAAGCTGTCCAATATCGTGGCATAGCTTCGAACTGGCTTTGCATAGCTTGCAGTACATAGTTTTCACTTAGAGCCCCTTTAAACTCTACAAACAACCTGTTGCCTTCACCAAAAGCCGATGGCGCCAAGAGAGCCAATCGCCGTAACAAACCTACATCTACCATATATAATTTGAAAGCAGA
>CAZMPR010000195.1:0-3265 GCA_964568265.1 uncultured Clostridiaceae bacterium
TTCCGTTATTAGGTTGGTGATTCAATACAGAACCCTGAATGCCGATTCTTTCTGCTAAACCTTTTGCAATTACCTCCTGTGTCTCCATATCTATCAACTGGTACTTTAAAGATGAACTGCCACAGTTGACAACGAAAATTCTCATTTTTCAACCTCCTCTTAATGTTACAAGTTAATGTTACAAGTTATTAATAATGCTATTATATTTTTCTATATAAAAATACTTTCTCCTCCTTTTTGTATTTTTATTTTTACTGTATCAAATTTTTGATATACTAAAGTTAAGTTAAGTTCGCTGTCTAATATATAAAAAGGAGTAATCCAATAATGAGTGTAACAGGTATTATTTCGGAATACAACCCTTTTCATAACGGTCATAAATACAACTTGGAAATGGCGATAAATACTACCGGAAGCGATTATATTATTTCTATAATGAGCGGCAGTTTTTTACAAAGAGGTGAACCCGCTATCTTTGACAAATGGTCCAGGGCAAGAGCGGCTGTTTCGGAAGGTGTGGATTTGGTTATTGAACTGCCTGTAATATATTCTTGCCAACCGGCTGAAAATTTTGCTTATGGTGCCGTAAAGATTCTGAACTCACTTGGTATAGTTGATTATTTATGTTTTGGCAGCGAAAGCGGAAATATGAACGAATTAATGTTGATTTCAGACACTTTAATGAATGAGCCCATATCATTTAAAAATAGTATTAATAAAAGTATGGCTCAAGGTATATCATATCCAAAAGCAGTAAGCGAGGCAATTAAAGACAATCTTGGACTTAATATTGCATACCCTAATAATATTTTGGGAATAGAATATCTAAAAGCAATATCAAGATTAAAAAGTGATATTAAACCGGTTACAATAAAAAGAATAAAAAATGATTATAATGAAACATCTATTACCGGTTCTGTTTCCAGTGCAACAGCGATAAGAGAAGAAATAAGATTGAATGGACTCAGTGAAAATGTATGTCTTAACATACCGGAAAAATCATTGAAGGTTATAAGTAAAAACACAAATAATAGATATGGACCTGTTTTTTTTGAAGATTTTGCAGATTTAATATTTTATCAGCTTAGAAAAACAAGTCCGCCAGAATTATCAAAACTGCCCTATTTTAAAGAGGGAATTGAATACAGACTAAAATCAAAAAGTAATGAAACTATTGATATAAATAACTTAATAGAATCGGTAAAATCAAAAAGATATACAAGGACCTATTTACAACGTATCCTTTGTTATTTATTACTGGGAATAACAAAGAATGATGTCCTATATTCCAAAAACAATAATTCACAATCTTATGCAAGAGTTCTTGCATTCAATAAAAAGGGCAGAGAATTGCTAAAGAAAATGAAAAGGCATTCCGCATATCCAGTTATAATTAAAACTTCAAATTTTAAAACCAAAGATAGCTTTATAACCAGAATGTTAGCTTTAGATACTTTATCAACAGATATTTATAATCTGGCTATTAAAAACCCTGATTATAAAAAGCCAAAACAGGACTATATTAAATCTCCATATTATATTGATGATTATTAAAATATAAGTTATAAATAGATTTATGTTTTTGGAATAGTATGTATAGATTTATTTAACTCAAATATAATGTATAAAGCTTATATTTGAGTGATGATATGAAGAAAAACAAATTAATTACATTGATAAACCCTATAATTTTCCTGGCATTAGCAATATGCATTATAATTTATCCTGAAAATGCTTTCAAATCATCCTTAGCCGGTTTGAATCTCTGGTATAATTCAGTTTGTCCGGCTCTTTTGCCTTTTTTTATATGTGTTGACATTTTGATAAGCCTTGGTGTAATCAGCTTTTTTGGCCAGGTCTTCCAACCTCTAATGAGTTATCTATTCAATATACCCGGAGAAGGTGCTTTTGCTTTTATAATGAGCATATCTTCCGGTTATCCCGTGGGGGCAAAAATAGTATCCCATTTAAGAAAAAGCAGGTCTTGTACAAAGGTTGAAGGTCAAAGAATGATAAGCCTCTGCAGCACATCCGGTCCCCTTTTTATAATCGGTGCAGTTTCAATAGGCATTTTAAAAAATCCCTATATAGCCTCGGCTCTTTTGTGTTCACATTATCTTTCCGCTATCACTATTGGCTTACTTATGAGATTTTATAAATATAATGAAAAAAGTAATAAAGAATTTTATCGCAATCCGTTCAATTCCTTATTTGAGCACTTAAAAAACAATAAAAAACCATTAGGACAAATATTTGCTGAATCTATAATAAATTCAGTAAATCTTATACTAATGGTTGGTGGATACATAATTATATTTTCTGTTTTTACAGATATCATCCGACAAACAAAAATCTTAAATCTTTTAGCAGACTCAATTGTAATAATATTTCCAAAGACTTATATAAATTCTAACACTTTTACAGCTTTCTTTACAGGTTTTTTGGAGGTTACAAACGGTGTAAAAGCCAGTGCAATTCTTGATATATCTTGGGTGGCTAAAGCTGCATTAGTAAGCTTTTTTATTGGATTTGGAGGTTTATCCGTCAATGCTCAGGTATCCGGATTAATACATGATACTGATATAGACTTTAAGCTTTACCTAATTGTAAAAATCGTGCAAGGTATTATTGCATCTATTTATTCAGCTCTATTACTAAAGTTCTCTGTATTTACTCCTGCATTTAGCAACTTGCTAAAATCTATTTATGCTAACCCTTTGCAAGTTATTATTTTGAAAGCAGCCATAAATCTATTTTTTATGTCATTTGTTTTTTTAGTTATATTAACGCTTTTAATACTTCTATATAGACAGAAAAATAAAAAAGTTTAGTTCACTCTTGTTTAAAAATCAATTATCTTTTACGATTTTTCAATTCTTCTCTGTTATTTTTTATAATTATAGAAATGTTTTCAACTCTTGTACCAAGTTCAGCAAGTAAATCATCAGCATATGCTTTTGCGCCTAATCTGATTTTTTTAGCATCTTGTTGAGCTGACTGTATAATCTCTCTGGCTTGCTCATTTGCTTTTTTTGTTATTTCGTTTTCGTCAATCATTTCTTTTATTCTTCTGTCAGCTTCTATTTTATACATTTCTGCTTCTTTTTGCGCATCAGCCAGTATTTTTTTTCTATCTTCCATACTGTTATGTATTCTTTCTTCACATTCTATTTTGATATTTTCTGCTTCCTTTTTGGCTTCTATTAATATCTTTTGTCTTTCTTCCTTAATCCACTGTGCCTGTTTTAATTCATCAGGCATCTTT